>CAXTTW010000270.1:0-4199 GCA_964247255.1 uncultured Acidobacteriaceae bacterium | reverse complement strand
GGACGCTGATCCGCGGTGCCTACGGGACGGAGGTCCAGCGGTTCGACGAACTGGCCCTGCACCCGGCGGCCGTCGCGGCGTGCGCCGGGTTGGCCGTGCTCACCGGCTTGCTGGCCGCGCTTGCGCCGTCTGCCGCGGCGCTCCGTATTGCGGGGAACCTGCGGCCCGCGCATGCCGGCATGGTGACCCGGCGCTCCCGGCTCGCGCCCGCGCTCGTGGTAGGCGAGGTCGCCTTCACCTGTGTCCTGCTGGTGTGCGCTGGGTTGTTCCTGCGGACTTTCCAGACGCTGGTCCAGACCCCGCTCGGCTTCGACCCGCACCACATAACGACCGCCACGCTCACGCCGCTTGACTTTAAAGAGCCCGTCCCGGCTCTCAAACGTACCTACGATCGCGTGCTCGCGCGACTGGGACGCATCCCCGGCGTGGAGGTCGCGGCGACTCAGACCTCGTTTCCCTTCGCACAGTCGAACCTGCTGTTCGCGAACGGTTTTCGCATCGAGGGCCGCCCCGAGGCCGCCGGCAACTCCGCGACGATTTCGCTACTCAGCCCCGGGTGGGCGGCCCTGATGCACGTCAGTCCGAGCGAAGGCCGGTTCTTCCGCCCGTCCGACTCGGAAACGGCTCCCCGGGTCTGCCTGGTGAACCGGAGCTTCGCGCACCAGTTTTTTCCCAAGGAGCACGCGGTTGGGCAAGCCATTCTGTTCAAGCCGCAGCCCTACGACGACCCCGAGCCGCGGGTTCCGGTCGCACCGTATACCGTGGTCGGCGTGCTGCCGGATGTGTTTGACGGCCACAACCTGTTTACCGCGCCCGCGCCCACGCTGTTCTTTCCTTATGCACAGTACCCGCTCAACTCGCGCGCGTCCCAGGGCTTCTTCGGCATGGTTCCGGCATTCGCGGTCCGGTCCAAGTTGCCCGCCGCCGCGATCGAGCCGCAGGTGCGGGCCGCGCTCGCGGAGGCCGCGCCGGACCTGGTTCTCGGGCGCATCGCGACGCTGGATTCCGATTTCAAGGCCTCGCTCCTGACGCAGCGCCTCGCCCTTCGCCTGGCTTCCGGATTCGGCCTGCTCGCCCTCATCCTCGCCGCCGTCGGCATCTACGGCGTCCTCGCCTCCTCGGTCGCCCAGCGCACCCGCGAGCTCGGCATTCGACTGGCCTTGGGGGCTTCGCGCCCGGACGCGATGCTGCTGATCCTGCGCTATGCCGGTGCCATGGTCGCGCTCGGCCTCGCCGCCGGCCTCCTCTGCGCCTGGCCCGCAGGTCGTGCGATCCGCGCTTTCCTCTACGGCGTCACCCCTGCGGACCCTCTCGTTCTACTCGGCTCCGTTTTCGCTTTGCTTGCTGTCGCGCTTGTCGCGGCGTTTCTCCCGGCCTGGCGCGCCACGCGCATCGATCCGGTCGAAGTACTTCGAGCCGAGTGACTTATAACTGTCCTTGGGCTAGAAAATTTTGTACGAAATGCCCACGCTGAAGCCGTTCGGGGTCAACCCCGTACTCGGGCGAGGCGCTGTAAACACAAACCCCGGCGCGCTCGGCCAAAGCTGGTAGTCGTACTCGCCCCGGAGCTTGAAGCGCGGGGTCAAACGGTACTGGACGCCGCCGCCGGGCTCGTAGGCGAAGTAGCTTCCGTAGCCGATGTTGTTCGGGTAGTGGGCGCTTGCCAGGCCGACGAGGAACTTACCGTATGCAGTGAACTTGTGATACTGGTAGGCGTTCACGATCACGCCGCCCATGTAGGTCTTTTCCGTCAAGCCGAGGACGCTGTTCAGGTCCAACAGCCGGATCTCCGCCTCGACGCCTAGACGGGGTGTGAACAGGTAGTCGCCCCAAAAGCCGATCCCGTCCGAGCGGATGTACTTGACATAGTCGTTCTGGAAGTTGGAGCCCTCCACGCCTGCCCAAAGCTGGCGTGTAAAGCCCTGGGAAGATGGTGCGACCTGGGCATGGAGCCCCTGAAAGGGAATGAAGAGAAACAGGCACAGCAAAAGCAAAACTCGCGTGGGGCGCATCATCGGTCTCCGAAAATCCAGGACTTCTTTCTCGTGCAAACAAAGCAGGCGGCAGCTTTACGGTCCGATGCCGCCGTGAGCCGCCTATTGCGGTCCGTTTTGGGCCGGTTGCGCGCCGGCCGCGGTGCCTGCCGGGGCTTGTGCCGCGGGGGAGGTGTTGCCGGCGGATGGTGCCGCCCCGGTGTCCGGGGCCGCACTCGGTGCGGGAGCCTGGGTAGGCGCGGGGGGTGTCGCTGCCGCGGCTTGGTAATACTGCAGGCGTACGTAGACCGGCGTCACCTCCAAGGGCAGCTTGTCGCTCGGATTCAGGATCAGCGGTGCCGGCGCGTTCAGCGCCAGAATCTTGTCGTCCCATGCATCGATCCGCAGTCGGCTGCCTATAGGCAACGCGGCTATCTGATGAATGTCGGGAACGTTCAGCTTCTGCCCCTTGCCCAAGCCGTCCAGCCACGGAATGCCGTCCGGCTTGATCAATGGATCTCCAAGGCGTGGGGCGAGTAGGGAGGTAAGCTCCTTTTCCCGGTTTTGCACCTGTGCGAGAAACAATCCGACGCTAGCCGCTTTGTCCTTGTAGATGGAGCCGTTGAAGAACTCGACCGCTCTTTTGGTGGCTGACTCGTTGTCGATCGCGGAGTGGTTCATGTTGATTCGCTGGAAGGCGGACTCATCCGGAAAGAGCAGGCGGTCGTTGAAGGCGTAACGCGTGTCGATGCGGTGACCGAGCGTTATGTGCGCAAGTTCAAAGGCGATGACCGCCGCCAAGGATTCTTCAGTCGGCAGTACATCGACCAGTCCCTTACTGAGAAGGATCGTATTGCCGACGGCTAAAGACTCGAGCGGCTGGGTCAACATCACGCGGCAGTGAATATCGCCGGGCAGTTGGATGTTGTTGCCGATGATGAGATTGTTGGCTACCTGCTCGAGCGTCTTGTCGAAGGGGCTTGCCGGCGCCAGCAGCCCGGCCTGCACCAGCCGGTCGAGAACGTTGTTTTCCGCCTGCGTCACGAAGAGCCGCTGCGCCTGCAAAGGGTTTACGTCCTGAGAGTTCTGGCTTTGATCCTGCGCGTTCTCGATCTCGATCGAGGCATTGTCCGACGCGCTCTGCGGGATTTTCAGCGAGTAACCCCAGAAGTACGTTTGCGCCTTGAAGCCCTTCGCGTGCGCCGCCGCGGAGTGGTCGCTTTCCTCCGTGTAGATGACGGCGGGCAGCCACACACCTTCCTGGAGATTGGTCCGCCAGGAGTCGAAGTGGTAGTAGTGCGTGTCTTCGTCGTTTGGGTTGCTGGTGTAAGTGCCGTTGATGCGCACGATGTGCGCGTCGCGGTCCTCGACCCAGATGCGCCCGAAAAACCGGCCCGCCCCTGATTTGTTTTTCGGTTTGACGTCAAACACGGCCGTCCGGACATTGCCGATGAACTCGCGACGCACAAACGAAACATCGTAGTGCTGCAGGTCGAAGCCGACCGGGTCGATGAACATCATGTCCTGGAACCCGGTCGCGGAGTAGCTCAGCTCGAATGCTTTGCTGAGCCCCGTGACATAGCCGAGCGAGCCTTGCAGCAGCCCATGCTTCGTTGCCTTGGCGTCATACTGGTCATTCGCGAAAGTCTTGCCGAAGTCGACCCGCCCGATAAAATATTGGTCCGAGACAGGCACCTGAAACTGCACCGGGTCCGGCCTCATATTCTGGATATAGGTTTGAACGACCGGCGTGTGCTTAGCGATCTGCTTGACCGTGTCTTTTTCCTGCGCCATCGCTTTAAGGACCAACTCCTTCTGGTCCGGAGTCAACGGGACCAAAACGAGCGGTTTTTCCTTTTTGGCAAAGGCCGGTGCTGCTGCGAGTACTGCGCCCAGGCTCAACAGCCCGAGCTTGCGTCCAACCATAATCCAATCCCTCATGCGCCGGAAACCCATCCGGCGTTCCTTAGTTTCGACTAACGCAATGTGTTAAGCGAGTTGGAAGGCTACGTGAATGACCGAAACCTGGTCGACCGCCTTGCCGTCCCGCGTCGCGGGCTTAAACCGGATCCGTGCCGCGGCCAGTCTTGCCTGTTCGTCCAGCCCGTGGCCCAGCCCGCTTACCACGCGCTGCACTTCGACCTGGCCATCCGCCGAGAACCGGACTTCAAGCGTCACGTCGCCCTGAATATGCTGATCCCGCGCCTCCGCCGTGTACTGCGGCAG
>CAXTTW010000269.1:0-4244 GCA_964247255.1 uncultured Acidobacteriaceae bacterium | reverse complement strand
CAGGAAGCGGTCGGGCTTCGGCGCGACGCGCGGGCGCGAGGGGCTCCTGGAAATGACCGCGCCGCGTGCGATCGTTCTGCAGCGCGGCACCAGCCGGATGGCGTACCAACCCACGGGCGCGGCGCACGCGGGGCTGTTCGCCGGGTACATGCAGCTGGCGCACGCGAGCAGCTGGCGCAAGCGGCTTGAAGGTTTGCGCGGGAGGGGCCGGGCGTTGCCCGGTCTGCGCTGGGGATTCTGATGATTTCGAGGAGACGGGAATGCGTGTAGCGGTGATCGGTTCGGGGTTGGGCGGGTTGTCGGCGGCGTGTACGCTGGCCGCACGCGGGTACGAGGTCAAGCTGTTCGAGAAAAACCCGTGGCTGGGGGGCAAGGCGGCGCAGCTCAAGGAGCAGGGGTTCCGGTTTGACATGGGGCCGACCATCCTGATCCAGCCGTCCGTGCTGCGCCGCATCTTCTGCGAGGCGGGGCGCGAGCTGGACGACTACGTCAAGATGGTGCGGCTCGACCCGCAGTGGCGCTGCTTCTTCGACAACGGGTCTGTCCTGGACTTGAAAAACGATGTAAGCGCGATGGCGGTAGAGCTGAACGCGCGCCGCCCCGGAATGGGCGACAAATACGTGCAGTTCATGCACTACTCGCGGGAGCTCCATGGGATCTCAGACCGGTTCTTTTTCTGGAAGTCGGTGGGCGGCATCAAGGACACCTTCGACGTGAACGGGGCGTTCGACAAGCGGGTGCTGCGCGACCTGCTGCAGATGCGCATCGGCCACACCGTCGGCGGAACGATCCGCAAGTACATCGAGGATCCTGACGTCGCGCAGATGCTTGACCACTACGTGCAGTATGTGGGGTCGTCTCCGGACGCTTCGCCGGCCATCCTGTGCTCCATCGGGAACATGCAGGCCGAGGAGGGTATCTGGTATCCGATGGGCGGCACCCGCGCGGTGCCTGAGGCGCTGGTCAAGCTGGGGCGCGAGCTGGGCGTCGAATACCACACCTCCACCGAGGTGGAGCGCCTGCTGACCACGCGCGAAAATGGGCGCGAGAAGGTCACGGGCTTCCTGACCACGGGCGGCGAGAAGTACCTGTGCGACGCGGTGGTTTCGAACGAGGACGCGGTCAGGACCTACCGCGAGCTGGTGCGCGGGCCGGTCGCGGACAAATACAACCGGGCGCGCGGGTACGAGCCGGCCTGCTCCGGCGTGGTGCTTTACCTGGGCCTCAACAAGCGGTACGACCACCTGGCGCACCACGATTTCGTCTTCTCGCGCGACCCGCACGAGGAGTTCCACCACATCTACGACCTGGGCAATCCGGCGCCGGACCCGACCTGCTACCTGGCCTCGACCAGCCGCACCGAGCCAGCGACCGCGCCCGAGGGCGGCGACGCGCTGTACGTGCTGGTGCACACGCCGTTTCTGCGGCAGCATCACAACTGGGCCGAAATGTTCCCGCGCTACCGGCAGGTCATCCTCGACAAGCTGAAGCGTACGGCGGGCATGGAGGACATCGAGCAGCGGATCGTCTTCGAGCGGCACCTCACGCCGGTGGACATCCACAACCGGTACAAGGTGCTCAACGGCGCGATCTACGGGCTTTCGAGCCATGGGCGGTTCAATGGGGCCTTTAAGCCGTCGAATACCTCGAGCGACCTGGACGGGCTGTTTCTCGCGGGCGGCGCGGCACACCCCGGCCCGGGCATGCCGATGGTGATGATGTCGGGTTGGATCGCGGGAGACGCTGTGGACCAGCGCTATCGCGGGACGGCTTCGGCGCTGCGCGCGCGCAAGGGCGCGGAAGCGCTGCTGGCCCAAAGCCGTTGACCGGAAAGGCGCGGGCGGAGGGGTCCAGGCCGCCCGCGCTCTCGCGCGGCACACTGCGCATCGCGGAGTGGTACGTGCGGCGGTTTATGCGCAGGCAGTTCCATGCGGTGCGCCTGGCTCGGCCGGAGCGGTGGCCGCGCATGGCCCGGCCGCTGATCGTGTGCATGAACCACCCCTCCTGGTGGGACCCGCTGATGGGCTACCTGCTGAGCCGCCGGCTCGCGCCGGAGCGCCGCCATTATGCGCCAATGGACGCCCGGGCGTTTACGCGCTATCAGGTCCTCAGTAAGATCGGGCTGTTCCCGGTCGAGCAAGGGACGGCGCGCGGGGCAGTGCAGTTCCTCCGGGCGGCGGACGGGGTGTTCCGCGACCCGGACGCGGTGCTGTGGGTGACGCCGCAGGGCACATTTACCGATGCGCGGGCGCGGCCTGCCGGCTTTCGGCCTGGGCTCGCGGCCCTCCTGCGCAGGATGCCGCGCGTCACGGTGCTGCCGATCGCGCTTGAGTACACGTTTTGGGACGAGCGCTTGCCGGAGGCCCTCGCTCTGCTGGGCGAGCCGATACCCTGTGAGAGAGGGCACCCTGCGATGGATTTGGAACGGGCGATGGCAGAGGCGCAGGACGAGCTGGCCGGGCTGGCGCAGCGGCGCGACCCGGCTCCCTTTGTGTCCGCGCTTGCCGGACGATCCGGTACGGCGGGCGTGTACGAACTATGGGAGCGGGCGCGCGCGCTCCTGGGCGGCAAACGGTACGAGGCGGAGCATGCGAGCGTGATGCGGGGCGGCAAACCCGACCGGTGAAAAGCCCATTCGCATCGCCGTGGGTGGCCGCGGCTTTTATTTGCTCGACCGGGTCGCTGGCCTGTTTCTGCGTCAACCTGCTGTGGTATCGCGAGCCCCGTCCGGCCCCGTCCGCGACCGGCCCGGTTTCGGTGCTGATCCCGGCGCGCAACGAGGAAGCTGGCATCGAGGCGGCGATCGAAAGCGTGCTGGCCCAAAAGGGCGTCGCGCTGGAGCTGCTGGTGATGGACGACCACTCCGCCGACCGGACCGCGAAGCTGGCGCAGGCAGTCGCCGCGCGCGACGGGCGGCTGCGCGTGCACGGGGCCCCCTCTCTGCCCCAGGGTTGGAACGGCAAGCAGCACGCCTGCGCGGCGCTGGCACGCCTGGCCCGGCACGATGTGCTGTGCTTCCTGGACGCGGATGTGCGCCTGAGCCCGGACGCGCTGGGGCGGCTTTTGGGCGAGCTCGACCGGCAGGGGCTGGATTTGCTGAGCGGCTTCCCTCGCGAGGAAACGGGGTCGTGGCTCGAGAAGCTGCTGATCCCTCTGATCCATTTCGTGCTCTTGTGCTACCTGCCGCTGCCGTTTTCGCGCCGGTTCCGGCGCATTCCATCCCTCGCCGCTGGGTGCGGGCAGGTGATCCTGGTGCGGCGAAAGGCCTACGAGGCCAGCGGCGGCCATGGGGCGATCCGCGAAAGCATGCACGACGGGCTGATGCTGCCGCGGCGTCTTCGCCGCAAGGGCTTCACCACGGACATTTGCGACCTGACCGGGGTGGCCAGCTGCCGCATGTACCGCGATGCGGGCGAGGTGTGGCGGGGGCTGGGCAAAAACGCGACGGAGGGCATGGCGGCCCCATGGCGCATCCTCCCGTTTACAGCGCTCCTGTTCGCGGGGCAGATGCTGCCCGTGGGACTGCTGGCGAAGGGGCTTTTGCGGGGCGGGCCGGTGCTGTGGCCGGCGGTTTCGGTGGCGGCGGGCTACGGACTGCGCTCCCTGGCGGCGCGCCGGTTCCGGCAAAGCGTGTTCGGCGCTCTGCTGCATCCATTGGGGATAGCGGTTCTGATCGCGCTGCAGTGGTGGTCGCTCCTCGGCAAGTTGAGCGGCCGGCAGGCTGTGTGGAAGCATCGAACGTATGAACTGGGTTGACCGGATGCGGACATTGGTTTGCGGGGTGTTGATCGCGGCAACGGCATGGCCCGCGCGGGGTTTGGAGCCGGACCGCCGGGAAGGCTCGAATGGCGCGTGGCGAGCGCAGATGGAAGCGGCCCGCGCGGCATACTACGCCGACCTTGAAGGAAACCGGGACGCCGATGCCGACGCGCGCCGGCGATTTACCGAGCTTGCGCGGCAGCACCCCAATGAAGCGGCGCTGAAGGCCTACATGGGCAGTCTGCAGCTGCTGGACGCCGCCCGCACCTGGGCCGTGTGGCGCAAACATACGCTGAGCCAGCAAGGGCTGAGCGCGATGGACGCGGCCGTAGACGCAAACCCCGGCGACCTGGAAGCCCGGTTTGTCCGCGCGCTGACTACCTGGCACCTGCCGTTCTTCTTCCATCGCAAACAGCAGGCCGAGGCGGACCTGGCCATCCTGGGCCCCCGGGCGGAGCAGGCCGCGCGCGCGGGCGAGCTGCCGC
>CAXTTW010000268.1:0-4244 GCA_964247255.1 uncultured Acidobacteriaceae bacterium | reverse complement strand
GTAGATCCCGAAGGGTGATACTCAGGGGCTTAACCTTAGGGTAAGGGAGCGGGGGTGGAGGGTCAATCGGGGGCTTCGTCGGACTGGCGGTCTTCGCGCCCGTGCTGGATGGCTAGGATCATGATTTGGTGACCCTCGTGCCGATAAAGAATGAGGTAGGCGCTGCGCCCAAAGGAGAGCGTCCACTGGCGGATGTTCGGGAAGCGGGGAGAGCGAAGCTGCCCGCTTTCAGGATGCTTGCTCAGGAGCTTGATTCCTGCCCGGATGGCCTTGTTCGCGCGCTTGGCGCTCTTGGGCCGCTTCTCGGCGATGAAGGCGGTCAGCCTCGTCAGGTCGCGCAAAGCTATAGGCGACCAAATTACGTGCGGCACGTTACGTGTGGCACGGCGGCATGGGTGGCCGCTCGCCGGCCTCGACCTTCGCCAGCCACTCGTCGACTTCCTCGCCGGTCAGGTGCAGACCGGTCGCTTCATAGCCGGCGATGGCCGCGAGCCCTCGCTGGAGGAACTCGTCATGGGTTTCGGTCCCGGAAGCGTAGTACTCAACCGCTTTGCGTACGATTTCCTCGGGCGTCGTCTCGCGCGAAGCGGCGAGCTGCTCGATTTGCTCGCGAACGATTGGATCGACTTGCAGTCCGGTCTGGTTGGGTTGGGTGGCCATGGGGCTTCCTCTCTGCAACAGGGTACACCGGCAATCAGTCCTCAAACGGGGCGAGCGGGTGCTCGTACACCTCCATCGCGACCCGCTCCCCGGTGAACCGGACGCCCTCCATCTCCAGCCGCAGCCGCTGCTCCTCTGCCGCATCGAACCGGAGCTTGATGCGCCCGCCGGCCCCCAGCACCCGGTGCCACGGCAGACGGTCGCCAGGGTCGGTGCGCAACAGGCGGGCGACTGCCCGGTGATACAACGGGTAGCCCGCCGCCGCCGCGACCCGACCATAGGTGCTCACCCGCCCGGGCGGGATCGAAAGCACAACCCTGCGAAAGGCTTCGTCGCGCAGCTCGCTCGGGCGCAGGCCGTCGCGAAGGATGGCGCGCTTTTCCTTATGGGACGTTTCTCGCAAAAGAGAACCGCTTTCCTACAAACCGACTCGCGAAACCCGGGCCGCGCCCCCGACCAGATACCGCCGCCCCAGCCAGGCCCGCAGCGGCTCGTCGTACAGCTTCAGGCACCCGTATGCGATCGCGATCGCCGCGACCACCAGCGCCGCGCCCCACGCGGCCCCGGCAGCTGGGCGCACTTTACGTTCGACCGCCCAGGCCGTGTAGATGTAGATCAGCGGGTAGTGCGTGATGTAGAGCGGGTAGGAGATCGCGCCGAGGAACCTGCACAGCCGCGTCGAGAACGCGCCCGTCACTTGGCCGCCCGCGCCCATCGCAACGATAACCGGGAAGAGCACGACGATCGCGAGCGTGTCGTACAGCCCGTTGGCCCAAAGATGCTGCGGACCGCCGACGCGGGGAAATGCGAGCGACGCCAGCAGCAGGAGGCTGCACACGGCAAAGGCGTTGCGGACCCGGATGCGCCGGCCGAGCCGCATCAAGAGCACCCCGGCGAAGAACGGATAGAGCAGCCGCGCGAAGCCGACGTGGAGCTGCGTGCTATCGACGGACCAGCCGCCGATCACGTCGCCATGCCTGCTCGTCACGGCCAGTTGTGCGAGGAAGACGCCGGACAAGATCACCAGCACAGCCAGCGCCCGGTTTGAGAACCGGCGCACGCCCGCCCCGTACAGAATGTTCGCGATGTACTCGAAAAACAGCGACCACGCGGGCCCGTCGAGGGGGTGCATCTCCTGCCAGCCGCGGATGTCCATGGACGGCAGGACCGGAAGAAGGGTAAAACCGACGACCATGTAGACGAGCACCTTCCAGCCCGGTGTCGCCGCGATGAGCGGAAACGTCGGCCCGGCGGCGAAGTAGAACAACGCGGCCCCGACCACCGAGCCGGCGATGACCATCGGCTGCAGGCGGATGAGCCGGCGCTTGTAGAACTCCCACTGCGTCATGCGCCCCCAACGGTCGTCGTAGGCGTAGGCCACGACGAAGCCCGAGAGCAGGAAGAAAAAGTCCACCGCGAGGTAGCCGTGGTTGATGATCTGCTTAAGGTGGTTGCCGTTGGTGTAGGTTTCGAGTACGTGGAAGACGACCACCGTGACCGCCGCGACGCCGCGCAGGCCGTCCAGAATTTCGTAGTGGCTTTTGGCGGGGACGGCGGGCGAGGTTTGGTTTTCGAGCTCGGACATGCGGGTGAGCTCAAGGGTACATGCCGCCGGGCAGGGTGCGGTATGGTGGCGCATGAGGTTTTTCCGCTCCCCTGCCCTCTTGCTCGTTTTCTTGTTCGCGCTCGCGGCTGCCTCCGGGCAGGAGCACAAGGACGCGCCCGCGAAGCCCTCCGAGACCAAACAGGACGATGCACTGCCGCCCCTGCCCGCGGACGCTTCGGTCGCGCAAACGGCGGCGATCGGCGGTAAGATGCTCCGCTACACGGCGAGCGTCGGCATCATCCCGGTCTTCGGCCGCGTGGACCCGGCGAAGGCCGAAGTGAAGACGGGCGAGGTGGTCGTGACCGCCTACACGCTGGAGGGCGGAGCGGACCGCCCGGTGACCTTCGCGATGAACGGCGGGCCGGGGGCCTCGTCGGTGTATCTGAACCTGGGAGCGATCGGGCCCAAGCGCATCGGGTTCGCGGTGCAGGGCGACTCGCCCTCGGACCCAGCACGGCTCGAAGACAACCCCGGCAGCTGGCTCCCGTTCACGGATCTGGTCTTTATCGACCCCATCGGGACCGGCTTCTCTCGATCGCTGGTCGACCCGGCGACGACCAAGAAGCTGTTTTACGCGACCAATCCCGACATCGAGTACCTGTCGCGCGTCATTTATGACTGGCTGGTAAAGAACGGGCGCTTGCAATCGAAAAAATACTTAGTCGGCGAGAGTTACGGAGGTTATCGCGGTCCTCGCGTCACGCACTATCTGCAGTCTCAACTGGGTGTCGCGATGAACGGCGTCGTGCTGGTTTCGCCTTACCTGAATCCATGGATTGAAAGTAACGGCGAAATCTCGCCGCTGCCCTGGATGATGAGCCTTCCCTCGATCGCAGCGGCGCACCTGGAACGCGAGCACCACTTAGACACCGAACATATGGCGGCGGTCGTCGGGTACACGCGTGGGGAGTATGTGACGGACCTGCTCGCCGGCCGGTCCAACCCGGAGGCCACCCCTCGACTCATTCGCAAGGTGACGGAGTTCACGGGGCTGGACCCGGCGTTCGTCAAGCACTCCGGCGGGCGGATCGAGATCGGCGCGTATCTGCGCGAGGTGCACCGCGAGCGGGGCGAAATCGGCTCCATTTACGACTCCAACGTGACCGCCCCGGACCCCTACCCGTTCTCCCCGCGCCAGCTGGGCAGCGACCCGATTCTGGAAGCCATCATCGCACCCACGACCACCGCCATGGTGGACTGGGTAACCCGGACGGTGGGCTGGAAAACGAACGCGCGCTACCACGCCCTGAGCTACGAGGTGAATGAGGCGTGGGACCGGGACAAAGCGCTGGAGCGCGGCGCGACCGAGGACCTGCGGGAAGCGGTAGCGGCGGACCCGAAGCTGCGCGTGCTGATCGCGCACGGCTGGGACGACCTGAGCTGCCCGTTCATGGGCTCTGTGCTGACGGTGGATGAAATGCCGGTCTCGATCGATCCCGCGCGGGTCGCGGTTCGGGAATACCCCGGCGGCCACATGTTCTACACCCGACCGGCCAGCCAGGGCGCGTTCGTCAAGGATGTGGAAGCGATGGTGGCGGCGCACTGAGCGGCATAGGATTCCGGTAAGTCCGAGGGAACGGGAGAAGTGCATGTTGGCGATCGCGACCAAGGTGAGCCTCGAAGAGTATCTGCGAACGTCCTACCATCCCGATGTCGAGTACCTGGACGGGGCGCTCAAGGAAAAGCCGGTGCCTGCATACTCCCATGGAGTACTGCAGGTCATCCTCGGCAGCTGGTTTCGCGCTCATCGCCTGGAGTGGGCCATCGGCGTTTCCGTGGAGACCCGAACGCAAGTACAGACGGGCCGGGTGCGCTTGCCGGATGTCGTGGTGGTCCGTAAAGAGGACGAGCAACGGGAAGGTGCGCTGAGGAAAGTTCCCTTGATCGCCATTGAGGTACTCTCGCCGGACGACAGTTACACGCACTTATGCGGGCGCGCCGCCGATTTGCGTGCCATGGGCACGGAGAACATTTGGCT
>CAXTTW010000267.1:0-4269 GCA_964247255.1 uncultured Acidobacteriaceae bacterium | reverse complement strand
GCCTTGCAGCGTGCGCGCGGTCCGCAGGGGGACGCGCCGCCCGCTCAGCCGTTCGATCCGCTCCAGAAACGACGGGTACAGGGCCCGGCTCCACAGCGCCAACGCCCGCAGCGCCGGAGGGTTTTCAGGGTCTTCGACCGCCAGCATGCCGGCCGCCGCCCAGGAGGCTTCCTCCATCGCCCGGCCCCGCTCCAGCACGGTCACCGCGAAGCCCGCCTCGGCCAGATCCAACGCAGCCGCCAGCCCGACGATCCCCGCGCCGACCACGGCAACCCGCGTGCTCACCGGTTCAGCCGAACCTCACGCAGCGGGAGGTCCCTTTGCCACTGGAACGCGATGTTGACGGAAAACTCCCGGCGCGTGTCCCAAACCCTTTGCGTGACCGGGAAGGCGAATAAGGCCAGCCCGCGCGCACTCGCTTCCGGCTTCAGGGTCAGCTCGCGGGGCAGCAGTTCGCCGTTTACCCGCCGCAGCTTCGGCAGCGCGCGCACCTTCGCGACGTCCGACGGGCTTGCCGCGTAGGCGTACTTTTCTTCGCCCGTGGGCAGGGTCAGGGTGGCACGCTGACTGGTTTCGTACAGGGGCACGTCGCGGGTCAGGTTGGTCATGTCCATCGCGACCCAAACATACACCTCGTCGAAGCTTTGCACGCCGCCCCCCGTGCCGCCGTCGCCCGGCGTGCCGGCCTGGCGGAACTCCGAGTGGAAGGGAACCGCGGTGATGGCCGTGATCTTGCCGTCGGCTACGCGCGGCTTCTGCACAAAAAACACCCATGCCCAGATCGCGAAAAACATGAAGCAGGTGGCGGCGATCAGCGCGAAAGTTCGGCGGCTGCGGCCTTGGTCATAGGGTGCGACGACAGGGTGCATGGGTTCCTCTAGTTGGGACGGGGCCGCAGCCCCGCGATGAACGCATCGTAAGGCTGCGTATTCAGCACATCCGCGGCCGTGAGCCCGGCCCGGCGCAGCTGCCGGATGCCGTAGCCGAGCTGGCCCAGGTTCGCAGCGGCGTGCGCGTCCGTGTCGATGACGATCCGGCAGCCGAGCTCGCGCGCCAGACGCAGGTGGTTGTCGGAAAGATCGAGCCGCTCGGAAGCGGCATTGTGCTCGACCGCGCAGCCCACCTCCGCCGCGCGCTTCAGCACGGCGGTCACGTCGAAGCGCATCGGCTCGCGCCTGAGCAACTGCCGCCCGGTCAGGTGGCCCATCACGCGGACATGGGGGTTTTCGACCGCGCGCAGAAGCCTCGCCGTGAGCTCGTCGGGCTCCTGGTTAAAGTAGGAGTGGGTGCTCGCGACCACCATGTCCAGCGCCGCCAGGGTCTCGTCCGCGAGGTCGAGCGAGCCGTCGGCGAGGATGTCCACCTCGATGCCCGCGAGCACGCGGATCCGGCCTCCCATCGCCGCGTCCACCTCGCGGATGCGCGCCGCGTGGGCCAGCGCCCGCTCGTCGTCGAGCCCGTTGGTCATGGCCAGGTTCTTTGAGTGGTCGGTGATCGCGATGTACTCGTAGCCGAGCGCGAGGGCGGCCTCGGCCATCTCGCGGATGGTGTTCTTCCCGTCGGTCGCGTCGGTGTGCATGTGGAGGTCGCCGCGGATGTCCGCGATCTCGATCAGCTTCGGTAGCGTCCCCGCCTCGGCCAGTTCCAGCTCGCCCATGTTCTCGCGCAGCTCCGGCGGGATCCACGCCAGGCCGAGCGCCGCGTAGATCTCTTCCTCGCTCGCACCGGCGACGAACGCGCCGTCCTCGACCCGGGCCAGCGTGTACTCGCTTAGCGTGTAGCCCCGTCGCAGGGCGCGCTGCCGGACGGAAACATTGTGCGTCTTTGAGCCTGTAAAGTACTGGAGCGCCGCGCCGAAGGAGCCCTCGGGCAGCAGGCGCACGTCCACTTGCAGCCCCGAGCGCATGCGGAAGGAAACCTTATTCGCCCCCTTGGCCAGGATGGTTCCGGCGAGCGGCCAGGCTGCTGTATAGTCCACCGCCGGCGCAACCCGGTCCTCAGCGCAGGCCGGGCCGGTCGCCAGAATGTCCAGGTCGCCCACGGTTTCGCGTCCGCGCCGCAGGGAGCCCGCAGGTACGGCCCTTTCCAAGCCGGGAAAGGCTTGCAGATACTCGATCAGCGCGGAAGCCGTCTTTTCCGCCGTGCTGATCAGAAAGCGCCCGGAGTTGCGCTTATAGTCCGCGATGCCGGCCTTGAGCTTATCGAGCGCCTTTTGCCCGAAGCGCGGCAGCGTCGCCGCCCGGCCGTCCTCCAGAGCCGCTTCAAGCTCCTCCACAGACCCGACCTGGAGCGCCTCCCAGAACAGCGCCACCGACTTCGGGCCCATGCCGGGCAGCTTCAACAGCTCCAGCATGGAAGGCTTGTAGCGCAGCAGCAGCTCCTCCCGCAGCGGGAAGGTCCCGGCCTTTTCGATTTCCTGAATGTTGCCGGCCATGCCCTTGCCGATGCCGGGGATGGCGAGCAGCTTTTTGGGCTCGGCGGCGAGCGTGCTCAGCTGCACCGTGCTCGCCTCCACCGCCTCCGCGGCCCGGCGGTACGACCGGATGCGGAACGGGTCGGCCGCCGAAATCTCCAGGAGGTCGGCCGTTTCCTCGAGCAGGGCGGCGATCAGTCGGTTCTCCATCCTTCGTCTATTGAAACAGACTTGAAACAGACTGGCCGCTCGCCGCGCTTCGCTCTGCTTTAAGCCACCTCGCGGGACCGCACGACCTGGTCCGCCTGCGGCCCCTTTTGCCCCTGAATCACGTCGAACTCCACTTCGTCACCCTCTTTCAGGCTCTTGTAGCCCTCAATCTGGATCGCCGAGTAGTGGACGAACACATCCGGCCCATCGTCGCGGCCGATGAACCCGAACCCTTTTGCGTTGTTGAACCACTTGACTTTGCCCTTGAAGTGTCCCACCGGCGCCTCTTCCTGTTTTTGCCCGACTTGCGTCGCGCGAATTGCGGCCCGCGTCGGGCCGGGAGCCGTCGCCGGCCCCAATACCCTTACAGACGTAAGAGGCCGGGCTTTCGTTACAAAGCCGTGAGCCGCCGCCGCGCTTCCGGTTTGGACGGCGCTCACCCGTTTTCGCTGCGTGCCTTCCCTTTCTTTTTCCGGTCCGCTCGCAATTGGCGGTACGCGCCCACGCCGATCAGTGTTTTGCCGTCCAGGATTTCGCCCCGGGCGATTAGCGCCTCAACCTGCGACAGGGACAGATGGTAGATTTCGAGCGTTTCGTCCGGCTCCGGGTGAGCCACGCCGCCGGTCAACTCCTCGGCCAGGTACACCTGCATCCACTCGCCCAGAAAGCCAGGGCTCGCGTAGTAGCGGGCCAGCTCGGTCCACTGCCCGGCCTGGTAGCCGGTTTCCTCGGTCAGCTCGCGCTTCGCCCCCGCCAAGCGCTCCTCGCCCGGCTCGATCTTGCCCGCGGGCAGCTCCCACAAGTATTGCCCGGCTGCGTGGCGGTACTGGCGCTCCAGGATAATGAGGGGATCCTTCTTTCCGCGCTTGCCGCTCGCGTCCACCGCCAGGATCACCACCGACCCGTTGTGCCGGACGATGTCTTTCTGCGCGACATGCCCGTTTGGCTCCCGGACCTCCTCCTTGAGCACCTTAAACAGGCGCCCCTCGTAGACGACCTTCGAGCTGAGCACCTCCGCCCTGCCCTCAGGCCGCAGAACGGGCGCGGGCACCGCTTTCCCTTTTTTCGCCATGAGCCCTCCTTCCGCTCGCTTGGATGGCGATCCGGGCACCCCCGCCCGTGAGAAACTGCAAGGGAATGGAGACCAGCGCCGTGCCCGGAGCCTGTTACCCCCCGTCGGCCGTTCCGGGCGCGTCGCGGCTGTTCCTCGACTACGCGGACGGCAAGGCCTCTTCTTTTTACCCGGTCGCGCCCGCGGGCGAGGGCTGGATGCATTTCGGGTCGCCCGCGCCCGCCTCGTCTGCCCTCGCCGACCTGCTGGACGCGCAAAACGCCGCCTGCCATGCCGGGGCCGCCGCCCACGCCAACATAGCGATGCTGCGCGCCGGCGCGAGGGCCGTGGTTACCGGCCAGCAGGTGGGGCTGTTCGGCGGGCCGCTGTACACGCTGATGAAGGCCGCCTCCGCCGTGCGCTTGGCGCAGCTGGCCTCCGCGCGCACGGGCGTTGCGCACGTCCCCATCTTCTGGCTTGCGAGCGAAGACCATGATTTCGCGGAGATCGACCATGTCGCTCTGCGCGGGCACGACGGCGCTTTGCACACGGTGCGGCTCAGCAACCATGCCGCCGCGGCCTCGCGCGCGCCGGT
>CAXTTW010000266.1:0-4282 GCA_964247255.1 uncultured Acidobacteriaceae bacterium | reverse complement strand
AGCGCCAGCAGCTCCAGCACCACGAGCTGCGCGGTAAAGCTCTTGGTTGCGGGGATCGCGCGCTCCACGCCCGCCGCGGTGGGCATGGAGAGGGCCGCCTCGCGGGCCATGGTGGAGCTCGGCACATTGGTCACGGCCAGGGTCCGCCGGCCTTCCTGCGCGCCCTTGCGCAGCGCGGCGAGGGTGTCCGCGGTCTCGCCCGACTGCGAGACGACGGCGAGCCCCGCGTGGAGACGCGCGCGCGGGTCGCGGTAGCCGTACTCGCTCGCGTACTCGACGTCGACCGGCAGGGTGCTGATGTCCTCGATGAGCAGCTCGGCCAGGAGGCCCGCGTGGCGGCTCGACCCGCTGGCCGCGATCAACAGCTGACGCTCGGCGGCGATGAACGCGCGGAGGGGGCCGATGGCGTCCTCGCGGAAGCAGCTGCTTTCGGCGTACAGGGCCAGGGTGCGGGCCAGGGCTTCAGGTTGTTCGTGGATCTCGGCAAGCATCCAGTGCGGGTAAGGCTGCGGTGGAGCAGGGAGCGGCATGCTTTTCCTTGGCGGGCGCGTTCTGATCGTTTCCCGACGATACGCTCACTGTACGCGAGAGCCGGGCCGCAGGGGAACAGGATTTGTTCCCATCTATCCGCCCGGCATGGTTAGAATCACGTGCGAGCCCAACGCGGAGGAGCCAACTATCCGATGTCCGCCAAGATCGACGCGCGTGCCGACCGCATCATGAACGCGCTGCTCCGGCGCGGCTCGATCAGCGTGGAAGACCTGGTGGAGGCGACAGGGAGCTCGGCCCCGAGCATCCGGCGCGACCTGACTCGCTTGGAGGCACGGGGGCTGATCCTGCGCACGCACGGCGGCGCCGCACTGATCGAGCCGCTGCTTTACGAGCCGTTCCGCTACGACACCTCGTTCCAGGCGCGCGAAGGCCGGGCGGTCGAGGAGAAGCGCCGCATCGGTGTGGCGGCGGCGGAGCTGATCCGCTCCGGCGACACGATCGGCATCACGGCCGGCACGACCTGCACGCAGGTGGGCCGGGCGCTGCGCCACCGCAAGGGCGTCCACCTGGTCACCAACGCGATCAATATCGGCATGGAGCTGTGCAACCAGCCCGCCATCAAGACGACCCTGACCGGGGGCACCCTGGCCTGGGCCTGGGCGTTTGCGCTGGTCGGGCCGCTCGCGCTGTCGACACTGAACGACATCTTCCTGGACAAGGTTTTTCTGGGCGTGACCGGCTTCGACCTGGACCGGGGCGCGACCACGCTCGAAATGGAAGAAGCGACCGTGGCCCGGGCCATGGTGCGGCAGTCCAAGCAGGTGGTGCTGGTGGCCGACTCCTCGAAGATGGGCCTTGTGAGCGCGGCGCACGTATGCCCCCTGGCAAGCGTCCACACGCTGGTGACGGACACGAGGCTGCCCGCGGCGCGGAGGAGGCAGATCGAGAAGCTTGGCGTGCAGGTTCTCTGCTGCTGAAGTCAACTCGGCACGACGGGATCGCGATGCGGAGCCCGCGGGAGCCGCTTTGCGGCGGCTTTCATCCGAGATCTCGCGAAGCGATGTTGCGGGGTGATCCGACTTCGAGTGCAGACTTATCGAACAAAACCTCGATCTCTTCGAGCGACTTGCCTTTGGTTTCCGGCAGCGCAAAGGTGGCGATCAGGAAGTACACTCCCGTGCACGCGGCCAGGAACAGGAAGATCGCCGCGTAGCCGAACCGGCTGACGATGGGCAGAAAGAGCCCAGCGATTGCGGTGGACGCGCCCTGGTTGAGCAAGAGCGCGAGGCCCATCCCGGCGGAGCGGATGCGCGTCGGCATCAGCTCCGACAGCATGAGCCACACCACCACGCCGGGCCCGGCCGCATAGGCGGAGATGAACACCACCAGGCACGCCGCGACCAGGATGCCGGTGCCCGGGCCAGGTACCGGGCTGAGTGAAGCGCGGGTGACGACGAGGATGTGCCCGGGGGTGGAGGCAACCCGCACCACCGGGTCGGGGTCGGTGCTGAGGGCTGTGACGGAGTGGTCGCCCTCGCCCTGGTTGTAGACCACCGTAAGCGCGACAGGACCGTGGAGGCGGGACTGGACTGCCGCGACCGGGACGGCGAGGCTCAGGCCGGTGTCGGCCGCCCGCAGCTGGGCGGAAACGTCCTCACGGTGCGCCTCAAAGGTGTAAAACGCCGCCGTGACCCCAAGCAGCGCGAGTACGATGCCGCCGGTGCCCAGGCGCAAGAGGAATCGCCGGCCCCGACGGTCCACGAAGGCGACTGCGAAGACAGTCATGATCATGTTGAGGAGCTTGACCACCACGTCGCCCGCGCTGCTGTGGCTCGCGTCGAGCCCGGCCTGCCGCAGGATGATGACGAGGTAACCCAGGACCGAGTTGATGCCCGTGAACTGGTTGAGCGCGAGCACCGCGCAGGCCAGGGCGAATGGCAGGACGTAGCGCCGCCGCAGGAGAGAGCCGCCGGTTTGGGCGTTTACCGCAGGCGCAGCGAGGGCTTCCATCTCGGCCAGCTCGGCGTGGGCTTGGGCTACGCCGGAGGTGCGTTCGAGGGTCAGGAGCGCGGCCTCGCGGCGGCCGTGGGTGAACAGCCAGCGCGGAGTTTCGCTCAGGAAAAAGCAGCCCGCGAAGAACAAGACGCCGGGGTAGATGACGGACAGGAACATGCCGCGCCAGGCGTGGTTTTGGGCGGCGAGGACGCGCGCCGCGTCGCCGTGCGCGGCGGCGATCGCGGCCTCGGCCCCATGTGTGTAGAAAAAGCCCGTGGCCGCCGCCAGCACGATGCCGAGCGTGAGCATGAACTGGAAGATTCCGGTGCCGCGTCCGCGAAACTCCGGCGCGAGCGACTCGGCCAGGAACAGCGGCACGGCCACCGCGATAACGCCGCCGGAGATGCCCTGAAGGAGCCGCCCCACGAACAGCGCCGTAAAGCTCTGCGAGAGCACGATGATGCCGACCGAAGCGATAAACAAAGAGCCGCCGAGCAACATCACCGGCTTGCGCCCGACGCGGTCCGCCAGAAACCCCGTGACGGGCGAGGACAGCATCGACCCGCCCAGCACCGCCGCGACGATAGCCGAGGTTTGCCCAACCGACAGGTTGATCGTCTTGTTGAGGTAGAGCAGAGCCGCGGCGATGATGCCGACATCGATGCCGTAAAGCAGGCCGCCGAGGCCGGCGATGGCGACGAGAAAGCGGGCGTAGGGGGTAGTCGGGGCTGCGCTCAAAGGCTGTCCTCGGACGATGATTCCCGAGTGTATCCCGAGAACAGCTCGTTTCCTTTTGGTCCAACGCCGTACCGCGCCGAAAAGCCTCCGTGCCTTCAGGCGTCTTGGCGGATGCGGGCGGGCCGCCGACGCCGGCAATGCTTCCATAAGCAGATTCTGCGGCGAGTTTCCTCCGGCTACGTGCGATCTCGCGGTTCACAAGACCCATGCCTGGATCGAGGCCGGAGGGTGCGACTCCAGCCGGATGCAACACTGGATAGCGACGGTCAGCTTACGTTGGGGGAATCGCGGGAACGATGAAGACCAAGAAAGAACGCACGGTGGAAGTCCAGAAAAGTCTCGAAACACGGGCGAGGTTTCCGATTTCATACTTTGACTCGCGCAAATACATCCAGCACAACGTCATGATCGAGGACGGCCTCGGTCCAATCCTGGCGTTTATGGATTCTCTGCCGGCGGACCGTACCAAGGTCGATATCCATCGCTCGTTCGAGGACGGCGACTACAGCGTCGCGCATGCTGACTACGAACTTGGCGATTGGGGCTGCTTGGTCGGTTTTGAGATCCACCGCTGGGAGGACGACCGCATCGTCGAGCACTGGGATAATCTTCAGGCGCGTCCAGCCACATCGAACCCGAGCGGCCGGACGATGACCGATGGTGCTTCGGCGGTAACTGATGCCGAGAAGACGGACGCCAACAAGGCCTTGGTCGGTTGTTACACCATGGACGTGCTGATCGGGGGCAAACACGACCTGATGTCGCGTTTTTATCGCGGCAGCGCACTGATCCAGCATAATCCGCTGATCGGCGATGGCGTTGCCGCGCTGGTGGGGATGCTCGACTCCGGCAATGCCGCTTACACCAAGATGCACAAGCTGCTCGGCGAAGGCAATCTGGTGCTCGCGGTCAGTGAGGGCACGGTCGCCGGACCGGACGGCTCCCGACGGCCGACGGCCTACTACGACCTTTACCGGGTGGAGAACGGTGCGATCGCGGAGCATTGGGATGTCGCCGAAGAAATTGCGCCGCGCGAAACATGGAAGAACGGCAATGG
>CAXTTW010000265.1:0-4305 GCA_964247255.1 uncultured Acidobacteriaceae bacterium | reverse complement strand
GCCGGAGTGTGCTCGGCCGCGTAGGCCAGAGCCGTCTCGTACCGGTGGTGCCCGTCGGCGATGCTAAGCTTTTTGTCCGCGAGCGCGCCCTGCACCATGTTCAGCACGGCCGGGTCGCACACCTTCCAAACCCGGTGCAGCGTGCCGAACTCGTCGGAAACCTCGATGTCGGGCATGGCGGCCGGCCTGTCCGGCGACGGAAACATGAGCGACTCGACCGTGTGCGCGGGGTCCGAGTACAGCATGAAGATCTGCCCGAAGTGCGCGCGGGTCGCCTTGAGCAGGTTGAGCCGGTCGGTGCGCGCCTTGGTGTGTGTCTGCTCGTGGCGAAACACGATGCCCTCGGAATAAGGCGAGACCGCCCCGAGCGTGATCAAACCGCGGCGCTCCGCGACTTCGCCCGTTCCCGGCACGGTGAACCGCTGCGCGTAGGCGAACAGGCAGGGCTCCGGCTCCTGCGCCAGCACCCCGGACCCTCGCCAGTCCTTCAGGTCCCGCGCCGCGCGCGTGTAAACGTCGTTCACGCCGGGCTCGTCGAACAGCTCTGGCAGCCTCAGGATAATACGCACCAGGTTGTACGGGCTGCGCGCGTAGTAGCTCTGCTGCATCGGGGGCGTGATCTTGTCATAGGGCTGCGTGACGCAGTCCTCGACGCGGACCAGGGCGGGGTTGTAGCGGAGAGCGCGAAATGGGTAGATGCGGGCCATGGGTGTGGGTTCGAGGGCCATACCGGGCGCTCCGGTTGATTGTAGCGGAGCCTTAGGTTTGCGTGCGCCGCAGCCGGTGTTGCCCGACGGTTCCGGCGCGGGTGGCGCCCGGCACGTTTTTCAGGGTAGAAATGGAAAGAGATCCCCAGGATGCGCCGGCTTGCCCCAACCCGCAACCGTTTTCGGCCGGCCCTCCTGCTGCTGGTGCTTCTGTTCGGCGGTGCCGGTTGGGCGCAAACCTCGGACCCCCTGAACGACGTCCACGTGCAGCCGCCGCCTCCGGACACAGCCCCGGCCGCCAAAGCCGAGACGGGCGAAAAGCCCCTTACCGGGCCCGACGCCCTGAAGGCCCGCAAGGATGAGCGCATCCGCGTCGATGTGGACCTGACCCTGATTCCCTTGAGCGTAACCGACCCGACCAACCGCCTGGTGACCGGCCTGGAGCGCAATAACTTCTACATCTACGAGAAAGGCACCACAGGCCCGGAGCACCTGGAGCAGATCAAGACCTTCTCGACCGAGGACGCCCCCGTGTCGCTCGGCATCGTGCTCGACCTCAGCGGCTCCATGACCAACAAGTTCGTCCGCTCGCGCCAGTCAGTCAAGGCCTTCCTCAAGACGGCCAACCCGGAGGACGAGTTTTTCGTTGTCGGCTTTAACGACCGGCCCGAGCTGATCGAGGACTTCACTTCGAACATCGAGGACATCGACGCCCGCCTGTCGCTCATCAAGCCCGGCAAGCGCACTGCTTTGCTTGACGCGATCTACTACGGCGTCAACAAGATGAAAAACGCCAAGTACGCGCGTAAGGCTCTCCTGCTGGTCTCGGACGGCGGCGACAACCGGTCCCGCTACACGGAAAACGAGGTCCGGTCCGTCGTGCGTGAGTCCGACGTGCAGATGTACGCGCTGGGCATCTTCGACGAGTACGCCCCGACCACCGAGGAGCGGCTCGGCCCGCTTCTGCTTAATGACCTGTGCGAGGACACCGGCGGACGGCTCTTCCGGGTCAACGACTTGAACGACATGGCCGACGTCGCCGCCAAGATCAGCAACGAGATCCGCGACGAATACGTGCTCGGCTACCGGTCCAGCGACAGCAAACGGGACGGCCGCTGGCGTAAGGTAAAGGTGAAGTTGGAGCCGCCGCCGGGGCTTCCGCCGCTTACCGTCCACGCCCGGTCCGGATACTATGCGCCTGTTCAGTAGCCAACTCGCCCTGCTGTCGGTCACCCTGTTGCTGCCGGCTGCCGCGCGCGCGCAAACCCAAGTGTACCCGGCGGAGTCGCAGCCCGCGCTGGACGTGGAACGGGACCCGGTCGTCTCGCCCGACGCCGCCGACAACGCCCCGGCCAAGCCCGGCGCGCTGACCGAAAACGGTGAAAAAGAAAAAGGACCGCAGGACCTGGGCAAGGAGGGCGGCCGGTTCACGCTGCGGCAGGACGTGTCCGAAGTCGTGCTGAACGCGACCGTGCTCGACGACAGCGGCCACCTGATCAACGACCTGACCCGCGAGGATTTCCACATCTTCGAGGATGGCGTTCCGCAGACGATCGCCGCCTTTACCCACTCCGACACGCCGATTTCGCTCGGCATCCTGGTCGACAACTCCGGCTCCATGCGCACCAAGCGCAACGCCGTCAACGCCGCGGCGCTCGACATGGTCAAGGCGTCGAACCCACAAGACGAAGCCTTTGTCGTGAACTTTTCGGACGAGGCGTTTATCGACCAGGACTTCACCAGCAACCTGAACAAGCTCCGCGACGGCCTGGCGCACTACGACTCCAAGGGCGGCACCGCGCTCTACGACGCGACCGTGGCCTCGGCCGACGAGCTGAGCAAGGGCGCGAAACGGCCCAAGCAGGTCATCCTCATCATCACGGACGGCGAGGACAACGCTTCCGGTTTGACGCTCGAGCAGACGATCCGCCGCGTGCAGGACCTCCAGGGACCGATCGTCTACTCGATCGGCCTGCTCTTCGGCGAGGATGGCGGCGGCCACGAAGCGCGCCAGGCCAAGCGGGCGCTCCAGCTGCTCTCGCAGGAAACCGGCGGTATCGCCTACTTTCCTCACTCGCTCAACGACGTGGACGCGATCGCGGAGCAGGTGGCGCGCGACATCCGCTCGCAGTACACGCTCGGCTACCACTCCACCAAGCCGGCGGAGCAGGGCGGCTTTCGCCAGGTGCGCGTGCTGGCCCGCGGGCCTTCGGGCAAAAAGACCTTCAACGTCCGCACCCGCAGTGGCTACTACCCCAAGGCGAGCCCGCGCCCCACGCACGAGCCGCAGGTAAGCCGGGACGCGGGCAGCGCGCAGTAGATTTTTGAGGAGACGCAATGGCAGGGTGTGACGAGATTCGAATTCCGGCTGTTTCGCGCGAGCACTACGACCTGTTCCTGAAGCGCGGGGCGCAGATGGGGCTGCCTTCGCTGGCCGCTCGGGGCGACTCCGGCGAGGCCAGGCAAAGCGGCGTCACCGTCCGGTGGCAGTACCTGGCCGAGCAGCAGGTGCTCGTCGTGCAATGCACGGAGGCTCCCGCCCTGCTGCCTTGCGCCATGATCGACACCCGCATCCGGGAGGTACTGGCCTCCGTGATGAAGGGGGACACGGTCAGGGAACGGGAAGCCTGAGCGGCTCTGCATACCGAACTCACGGTCTCTTCTCCCGCAGGCCCATCAGGAGTGCGTTCAGCGTCCATCCCGGGTCATCCTGAGCGAAGCCGCAGCGCTTTGCGCCAGAGGGCCTGCCGTATTTCTGCTCATCACACAAGCAGGTCCTTGCTCGCCTCGCACGTCAATATGACCCTTTCGGACTCGGTTTGAACGCCTGTGGAAATCCTCGCCCTGAACAGAAACGCGGAAAGTGCCGATAGAAGGAAAGACATGGAGGGCGGCCTCACGCGGCGCAAAATCCTGTACGTGGCCGCCCTTGGAGCGGGCAACACCTCGGCCTACAGGATGGAAGCGCTCCGGCGTCTCGAGCAGGAGGTGATGCCGTTCCCACTGGAGCCGTGGGAGCCGGCGAATCGTTATCTGGGCGCGCTCAAGTACCGCTACCCTGTCGGCCCGCTGATCGCGCCCATCAATCGCGCGCTGCTCACCGCCGTTCGGGAGCACCGCCCGGAGATCGTCTGGCTCGATAAACCGGTCGACTTCACCCCCGCGACGATTCGGGCGATCCAACGGGCGGGAGCCAAGGTCGTGTGCGTGAACCAGGACAACCCGTTCGGGCCCCGGCGCGACGGCTGCTGGACGCAGTTCATGCGCGTCTTTCGATCATTCGACCTGAGCTGCGTCTTCCGGGACGCGGACGCCGTGCGCTACCGGGAGTGGGGGCTGCCGTTCGTGCAGCTGCTATTTTCGTATGAGCCGTCGCAGCACTTTCCGCCGCCGCCCGCGTGGGGCGACTCCGACCGGGACCGGGGTGTGTCCTACACCGGGAGCCCGCTCGAGGAGCGCCCGGCGTTTCTCGCCCGGCTCGGCGAGGAGTTCGGTTTGCCGCTTGCTGTTGCCGGCCCGCGCTGGGACAAGGCCTGGCCGCCGGAGCTGCGGGCCAAATACCTGACCGGCGGCATGATGCGCGATGCGGCGTACCGCG
>CAXTTW010000264.1:0-4323 GCA_964247255.1 uncultured Acidobacteriaceae bacterium | reverse complement strand
AAAGGTCGTGTACGACTGGGCGGCCGCTCGGGGCTGATCGAGCCTAGTTAAGCGACAGCCCTCGGCGGGCGGGCCAGCAGCGCGACCATCAGAATGCTCGCGAACAGAACGCCCTCCTCGACCTGCTCGCTTGCCCGATGAAGCCGGTCAAACTCCAGGCGATGGCGGTCCAGCGGCGACGCGGCGGAAATGTCGCCGCCCACTGCCAGGCGGTCCTTTTCCATCGGCTGGAGAATCGCGAACTGCGACCAGGCGGTGAGCAGAAGCATCGCTACCACGCACAGCAAGGGGCCGACGACTTCGCGCCCATACGCCCTGAGGACCCCGGCGAACGAGAGCAGAATCAGCAGGATCGAACCCAAGACCAGCCCTTCCACATGGAGCGCGGTGAGCACGTTGCGGACCAGCAGACCCGCGACCCCGACACTGGGCAGCACCTTGAAGGCGATGGCAGCGACCATCGGCAGGAATGCGACCCCGCCTACCCACAGAACCGCCAGAACCGCGATCAGCACTCGCAACACAGCCCGCACGCCTAAACCCTCCCCATGCAACGTCATCTCAAGCATGGCATGGATCGCGCACGGTTCTCCATTGTTCAAGTGCCGGACAACCGTTTGGCCGGAACGGGAAGAGGAGCCTTTTTTCTCTTTACAACCGTTTTCACGTTCACGTATGGTGAGCGATTCTTTGCAAAACGAGAAAAGATTGCTACAAAGGTTTCATGTCTAAGACTTCTCCCCGCCTCGAGCGCTTCGCCTCCGCCCTGCTGGCCTCGTCGGCGATGCTTGGCCTCTCCGCCCTTGCCCCGATTCCGGCGCTGCACGCCCAGAGCACGATCTCCGGCGACATCGCCGGGACGGTCAGCGACTCCTCGGGGGCGATCGTGCCGAATGCCCAAGTGACGGTGAAGAACACGGCGACCGGTCAGACCAGCAAGCTGACGACCAATGGCGAAGGAGGCTACCGGGCTTCGCTGCTCGCGCCAGGGCCGTATACGGTCACGGTGGAAGCACCCGGCTTCGGTACCGCCACCGCCGCCGCCCAGGTTTCCACGGGCCAGGTAGCCACCGCCGATGTCGCGCTCGGGGTCGGTTCCGAGGCCACCAACGTTCAGGTTTCCGCCGGGGCCAACCTCATCCAGACCGAGCAGGCCGAGGTTTCCACCTCCTTCTCGAACGAGCAGATCCAGAACATCCCCAACCCGGGCAGCGACCTTACCTACATCGCCCAGATCGCCCCGGGCTCGGTGAGCAACGACGGCGGCGGCTACGGCAACTTTTCGTCATTCGGCCTGCCCGCGACGTCGAACTTGTTTACCGTCGACGGCGCGAACGAGAACGATCCGTTTCTGAACCTGAACAACTCCGGCGCGACGAACATCCTGCTCGGCTCCAACGACATCGAGCAGGCTACCGTGACCAGCAACGGCTACCAGGGGCAGTACGGGGGACTCGGCGGCGCGAACGTCAACTACGTCACGCGATCCGGCTCCAACAAGTTCCACGGCGACCTGAAGTACTTTTGGAACGGCCGCATCCTGAACGCGAACGACTGGCTGAACAACCACACCGGCACGCCGCGCCCGTTCGATAACGCGAATCAGTGGGCGGCCGACATCGGCGGCCCCATCCGCACGGACAAGAGCTTTTTCTTCGTCAACACCGAAGGGCTGCGGCTGGTGATCCCCACCAGTCAGGTGGTCTTCCTGCCCAGCCCCGCCTACCAGGCGCAGACGCTGGCCTCGATCCCCGCGGCGAGCCAGCCGTTTTACCAGCGTATCTTCGCGCTCTATAACGGTGCCCCCGGGGCGGCCCGTGCCTTGCCTGCCGCCAACGACCCGAACCGCACGACCTTCCGCAGCAATCTGACCAACAACACCAACGAGTATCTGATTACTTTCCGCTTCGACCGCCAGTTCGGGGAGAAGGACCACTTTTTCATTCACTTCCGCACGGACCACGGCTTGCAGGCCACCTTGACCGATGTCGTCAATCCTCTGTTCAACGCGGTCAGCAACCAGCCCCAGTACGAGGGGCAGCTGAACGAGACGCACGCCTTCAGCCCCAGCCTGACCAATCAGTTCATCGCCGCAGGCAGCTGGTACAGCGCACTCTTCTCCGAGCCGAACCGGCCCGCCGCGCTGCAGCTGTTTCCCGAGGAGATCCGTTTCGCGGGCAATTACTTCTCGCGCATCGGCAACGACCTGGCCAGCTACCCGCAAGGCCGGGTCACCACGCAGTACCAGTTCATCGACGACGTGACGAAGATCAAGGGCCCGCACAGCGTCAAGTTCGGTGTGAGTTATAAGCGCAACGATGTTACCGATTACGGCCCGCAAGCCTTTTTGGCGCCTCGCGTGAGCAACGAGCAAGCCTCCGCCCCCGGATCAAACTTCCAGACCGGCGTGGCGACCACGTTTCAGCAGAACTTTCCGCAGCGACTTACCGAGCCGATCGCCCTTTACACGCTCGCCGGCTACGTGCAGGACGAGTGGAAAGCGACTCCCGCGCTGACGCTCACCGCCTCGTTCAGGGTGGAGCACAACTCCAACCCGGTGTGCCAGGCAAACTGCTTCGCCAACCTGAACGGCGGCGTAGGCGCGCTGAGCGGCAGCACGGCGCAGCCCTACAACCAGAAGATCGCGAGCGGGCTGCACACGCTCTATCCTCAGTTCGACCAGGTCTCCTGGCAGCCGCGGGCCGGGTTCGCCTACGCGCCGAACCGCCTGCACGGGAACACGGTGGTGAGGGGCGGCTTCGGCATCTTCGCGGACAGCTTCCCCGGTGTCGTCGCCGAATCCCTGTTCTCGAACTCGCCGAACATCAATCCGTTCGTCATTACGGGTTCTCAGCTGGCACCGGGGCAGCAGCACAGCGGCACCACGATCGCAGCCGCTTCAAATCAGGCTTTTCTCTCGTACTATCCCGCCGGTGCTTCCTACGACAGCCTCACCAACCAAAAATCCCCCAGCTATGTGCAGGGCTTTTCCGCTCCGTCCTTCATGGCGACCCGGCCCAACATCCACTACCCGACTTATTATGAGTGGAATCTGGCGCTCCAGCAGCTTATCGCCAAGGGCACCACGCTCACTGTCGGTTACGTTGGCAATCACGGGCTCAAGCTGCCCGTCGTCGACCCGAGTGCAAACTCCTACTTCAATCCACGAGACCCATTCCTGACTGCGAGCGGCTTCAATACGACCTTTCGCCAGGCAGCGCCGGATAATTCGTTCTCGCAAATTACGGAGACCCGCAACCAGGCTGACTCCAGCGACAACACCCTGTCGATCGCGCTCCAGCACACCACCAAGTACCTGACGGTGCAAGCCAATTACGGGTGGCAGCACGCCATCGACGAGATTTCAAACGGCGGCTTCCTGCCGTACACCGCGCTGACCAACACCTCGATCATCGCGCCCATTGACCCGCAGAACCTGCGCTCGCAAAGGGGCAGCGCGGACTATGACATCCGCAACAATCTCACCCTGCTGTATGTCATCCAGGTGCCTAAGTTCTACGGGCCGCGCGCGCTCAGCCAAGGTTGGCAGCTCTCGGGGACGGTGTTCGCCCACTCGGGTTCGCCTTACTCGATCACGGACGGACAGACGACCGGTACGCTGAGCGCGACCAACTACTATGGAACGGTGCTCGCGACGCCGATCGCGCACCTGAGCAAGTACTCCTGCGACGCCAAGGCGGCGGTGGATGCACCCTGCTTCGGTGCCGCTCCAATGGTGGACGCGAACAACGTGATCACGCCGGGTACGGACTTTACGTACTCCCAGGGGTTTACGGTGCAGCGCAGGAACAGCTTTGTCGGGCCGAGCTACTTCGACACGGACTTCACCGTGTACAAGAGCTTCTCGCTCCAGCGCTACGAGGCCGCGAAGTTGCAGCTGGGCGCGCAGTTCGTCAACTTCTTCAACCATGCGAATTTCGACCAACCGCTGAACGATATTTCGCAGGGTTCGTCCTTCGGTACGACCCAGGCCACGGTAGCCGCGCCGACGAGCATCTTCGGTTCGTTCCTCGGCGCGAACGCTTCACCGCGGCAAATTCAACTTACCGCCAGGTTCCAGTTCTGAAGGAGGGCAGAAGCCCTCCTTTAAGCGAAGAGAAACTCCTTCGTGCGCAGACCGGCGATCGTGTCGCGGAGCTTGGCCGCTTTCTCGAACTCGAACTTCTTCGCGGCCTCGCGCATGTCGGACTCGAGGTTCGCAATGTGCAGGTCCAGTGCCTGCCGGGTCGCGAACTCGGGCATCTCGTCCGTCTCCTCGGTAAGGTCGGCGTAGTCGGCTTTGAGGATTTGGGCAAGCGACAT
>CAXTTW010000263.1:0-4327 GCA_964247255.1 uncultured Acidobacteriaceae bacterium | reverse complement strand
TCCTTGGACTCGTTGATGCGCACGCCCCACAGGACGATCGAGGGATGGTTCCAGTCGCGCCGGATCATGCGGCCCACGTTGTCGATCGAGGTCTGCTTCCACGGCTCGGGGCCGATGTGCTGCCAGCCGGGGATCTCTTCGAGCACCAGCAGACCGATCTCGTCGCAGCAGTCCAGAAAGTGCCGGGACTGCGGGTAGTGCGAGGTGCGAACGATGTTGCAGCCGTAGTTCTTGAGGATGAGCGCATCGCGCTGCTGCACGCGCGCGGGCATGGCCTGGCCCACGTAAGGGAAGGTCTGGTGGCGGTCGAGGCCGCGCAGCTTGATAACTCTTCCATTCAAACTGAAGCCGCCCGGTGTGAACCGGGCCTCACGGAAGCCGATGCGGCGCGTATCCTCGTCGACGATCCTGCTGCCCCGCGTGAGCCGGACCCGTACGGTGTACAGCTTCGGCTTGCGCAGGTCCCACAGCTCGATCCCGTCTATCTTCCGGAAGGTGAGCGTGTGCCGCGCGCCGTCCTTTTGCGTTTCCGTGCTCGCATACACGGCCCCGCTCGTAACAGGGTCGAGCGCGGCTTCCCGGTCCTCCCCTCTGCCCCGGCCGAGCGGGTCCTTAACCACGGCGAGCCTACGGTCCCCGTCCAGCAACTCCGCTTCCAGAACGAGGCCATCCGGATCGCGCCCGGCCAGGAAGCAGTCGACCTCCAGCCCCGGCGCGCCGCCGAGTACGTCGACCGGCCGCGCGAACACGTTGTCGAGGTACACCTCCGGCACCACGCGCAGCTGGACCTCCCGGTAAATGCCGCCGAAGGTCATGTAATCGATCTCGTAGCCGAACGGGGGGATGTCGGCACGCTCGGTCGAGTCGAGCCGGACGGTGAGCACGTTGTCTTCCTTAAGGAATGAGGTCAGCTCAAAGGAGAACGGGGTGAAGCCGCCCTTGTACTCGCCCAGCGTGGTGCCGTTGATCGAGACGATCGAGGCCGTCATCGCGCCTTCGAAGTCGACAAACACCCGCTGGCCGCGCGCCTCCTGGGGTAGGCGGAACCGCCGCCGGTAGGTGGACACGAACTCGTACCGCCGGTCGTCGAAGTTGTGCCAGGGCAGGCGGACGTTGGTGTGCGGCAGCACGGCCCGCTCGAAACCCGAATCGTCGAAGCCGGGAGCCTCCGCGCCGGGCACGTGCTCGGCCTTGTACCGCCAGCCCCGGTTCATCGGCAGAACCATCCTGCCCGCCTCACCGGCCGCTTCCGCGATACCCGGCACCGAGGCCGTCGCCAGCAGCGCGCCCGTCGCTTTCAAAAACTCCCGTCTGCGCATCCCGCCTCCCGTTGACTTCAGGGAGAATACATAGCGGCCGGGACGCTTGTCAGGACCGCAGCCGCGCCAGAAGGTCCTGCGGGTGCACCGGCTTGGCCAGGATTTCAAACTCGTGCCCCTGCGAACGGGCCCGGTCCAGCAGGTCAGCGGTCGCGGCCTGGCCCGAAAACAAGAGGATCTTGCACGCGGGCAGCATCCCGCGGATGCGGATCGCCGCGTCGATCCCATTCAGGTCCGTCATGATGACGTCGGAGATGACCATGTCCGGCTGGAGCGTCCTGGCCGTTTCAACCGCTTTTTCCCCGCTGTACACGGCCGTCGCTTCAAAGCCGCTCTGATTCAGAATGATCGCCAAAGTGTCCGCGATGACCCGCTCGTCATCCGCCACCAGTACCTTGGGTTTTGCCGAAGTTGCTTGCATGCGCTCCTTATCCTAACTCGCTATCCCGCTGCGGGCTGAACGCCCTGCGGCACTCCGGCGGGGGAAGAGAACAAGATTCACGCAAATGATACGCTTTGCATGACCGTGTCTGCCGTGCGCCGCGGCACCCGCTCATTCGCAATCGAGGCTGAACCCCGGCGTTCGCCGCAGCCTGCCCCGCCAACCACGCCTTCCTGGAGGCTGACACGACTGGAGCGCGCTTCCATGCCCGATGACGCCATCATTCGTGCTCGCAGCATCGAGAAGTACTACGCCCAGCCGAGCGAAAACCGCATTCAGGTCATCGAGCCGACCGACTTGGCGATCGTTTCGGGCGAGATCGTCGCGCTGCTGGGCCCGTCCGGGTCCGGCAAGTCCACGCTGCTGCGCATGCTCGCCGGGCTATCCAAGCCCTCGGGCGGCGATGTGCTGTGGCACGGCAAGCCCATCGGTTCACAAACAATTAATGTCTCGATCGTCTTTCAAAGCTTCGCCCTGTTTCCGTGGCTCACGGTTCTCGAGAACGTCGAAGCGCCGCTGCGGGCCCGCGGCATGGCTGCCGAGGAGCGCCGCGAACGCGCCCATCACATACTCGACACGGTCGGCCTGGACGGCTTTCAGAGCGCCTACCCCAAGGAGCTCTCGGGCGGCATGCGGCAGCGCGTGGGGTTCGCGCGGGCGCTGGTCGTCGAGCCGGAGGTCCTGTTCATGGACGAGCCGTTTTCCGCGCTCGACGTGCTGACGGCCGAAAACCTGCGCTCCGAGCTGCTGGAGCTGTGGGCCAAGAAAACCATTCCCACGCAGTCCATCTTCATCGTGACCCACAACATCGAGGAAGCGGTGCTGCTCGCTGATCGCATCATCGTGCTGGGGCGCAACCCGGGGCGGGTCCGCACCGACTTTAAGGTGACCCTGACCCACCCGCGCGACCGCAAGAGCGGGCCGTTTACCCAGCTGGTCGACTACATCTACAAGGTGCTGACCCGGCCCGATGTCACCCCGGAGGTGCCGCGGCTCCATGCCGGACGTCCGGTGCGCGACCAGCGCCAGATGCGCTACGAAATGCTGCCCCACGCCCGTCCGGGCGGCATCGCGGGCCTGCTCGAAATGGTCATCGACATGAGCGACGCGAGCGGACGGGTCGACATCTATAAGCTGGCCGACGAGCTGGCCTTTGAGATCGACGACCTTTTGCCGATCGTCGACGCAGCACAGCTGCTGTGCTTTCTCAAAGTGGAAGAGGGCGACGTGACCATCACGGCGGAGGGCCGGGCCTTCGCGGAGTCCGAAATCCTGGCGCAAAAAGACCTGTTCCGCAAGGCCGCGGTGGACCACGTGCTCCTGCTTCGGCAGATTACCCGCGCGCTCGACAATAAAGCCGACCACACCGTGCCCGAGGAGTTCTTCGTCGACATGCTCGACGAGCAGTTTTCCGAGGAAGAAACGCGCAACCAGCTTGAAACCGCGGTGAACTGGGGCCGCTTCGCGGAGTTGTTCGACTTCGACTCGGCCCGGCGGCGCTTCATGCTGCCGGAGGAAGAAGAGGAAGAAGAGTTGGAGATGGCCGAAGAGTGAGCGAAGCCCATCAGCCCCGGCTCGCCTTTTCGCGCGCGCTGCTGGTCGAGCGCTCGTGGCCCGTGGTGCTGGACCTCGGCGTGGGCGCGGCGCTCATCGCGGCCTTCTACTCGATCCTGCTCATCGGCCGCTACTGGGCTTCGGGCGCGGTGCCGGAGGTCGCCATCTCCCTCACCCCGGCAAAGCTGCCGGAGTACGCCTTCTACTCCTGCGCGCGCATCGCCCTCGCCTACCTGCTGTCGCTTGTCTTCGCGATCGGCTACGGCTACCTGGCCGCCTACAACAAGCGGGCCGAGGCGCTCCTGATCGCGACGCTCGACATCCTCCAGTCCATCCCGGTGTTGTCCTTCTTACCGCCGGTCATGCTCGCCATGATCTCGCTGTTCCCGACCCGGCAGATCGGGATCGAGCTCGGCGCGATCGTGGTCATCTTCACGAGCGTGGTGTGGAACCTCGCGTTCTCGTTCTATGCCTCGCTCAAGGCTATTCCGCGCGAGCTCCAGGAAGCCTGCAAGATCAACCGGTTCTCGCGCGTGCAGCGGGCCTTACAGCTGGAGCTGCCCTTTGCCGCCATCGGCTTGGTGTGGAACTCGATGATCTCGGTCGCGAACGGCTGGTTTTCGCTCATGGTGTGCGAAATGTTCCCGGTCGGCTCGCGCCAGTTCCGTCTGCCGGGTCTGGGTTCGTACCTGCAGACGGCGGCGGCCGCGGGTGATTCGAGAGCCATGGCCTGGGGGTTGGGCACGGTGGTCGCCATCGTTATCGCGACCGACCAGCTGGTGTGGCGGCCGGCCATCGCATGGTCCGACAAGTTCAAGTTCGAGAGCGTGGAAAATGCCGACCGCGCCCGCTCCCCGGTGCTCGACCTCCTGCGCCGGTCCAACATGCTGGCCCGCATCGGGGAGCGCACGGTGGACCCGCTTTCCGAACGCTTGTACGCCCGTTTGGCCCGGGGCGAGGCACGGCGCGCCGGGGCGCTGCCGGATGTGGACCGCCGGCGCCGCTCCTCGCT
>CAXTTW010000262.1:0-4336 GCA_964247255.1 uncultured Acidobacteriaceae bacterium | reverse complement strand
GCGTAAGATAAGGGGCGGCAAAGCGAGGTGCAGGGTTGGCGGGAGAGCAGACGGTATACGACGTAGCGATCATGGGCGGCGGGCCCGCGGGTTACACGGCGGCGATTCGGGCAGGGCAAAACGGGCTGAGGGTGGCGCTGCTGGAGCGCGAGGACGCGCTGGGCGGCACGTGCCTGCATTGGGGCTGCATCCCCACCAAGGCGATGCTGTTCAACGCGGAAGTGTACGAGCTGATGGAGCACGCGGCGGAGTACGGCATCGAGGGCCTGGGGACGCCGACGCTGAACTGGCAAAAGGTGTTGGAGCGCAAGAACGGCATCATCGCCAAGCACGTCAAGGGCCTCGACTTTCTGATGCGGAAGAACAAGGTAACCGTGGTGCGCGGGCAGGCTTGCCTCACTGGGCCGGCGAAGAACGGCGTCCACACCGTCGCGATGGCGAAGGCCTCAAACGGCGTCGGCGAAGCAGGTGAGGTCAAGGCGAAAAACGTCGTCATTGCCACCGGCTCCGACGCGAAAAGCCTGCCCGGCCTCGAGATCGGGCCGGACGGGCGCAGCACCATCCTGACCAACAACGAAATCATCATGATGGACCAGGTTCCGAAGTCGATGGTCATCATCGGCTCGGGCGCGGTCGGCGTGGAGTTCGGATCGATTTTCCGCTCGTTCGGCTCCGAGATCACCATCGTCGAGTACCTGCCGCGCATCGTGCCGGCCGAGGACGAGGATGTCTCGAAGGAGCTGCAGCGGACCTTCCGCAAGCGCGGCATCGACGTCCACACGGGCGCGAAGGTGGAAGGCGTGGAGCTGACCGAGGGCGGCGCGAAGGTAACCTGGATCGCGGCGGACGGCAAAAAGATCGAGCGGGAGGCCGAAAAGGTCCTGATGGCGGTGGGCCGCGCGCCCCGCACCGACGGCATCGGCCTTGAGAACCTGCCGGGGATCAAGCTCGAGAAAGGGTTCATCCAGACTGACGAGTGGATGTCGACGGGCGTCGAGGGCGTGTATGCCATCGGCGACATCGTCGCGGGGCTGCCGCAGCTGGCCCACGTGGGTGCGATGTGCGGCATCGTGGTCGCGTCCAAGCTGGGCGGCAAGTATGCCCGGCCGGTCAAGCGCAACCGGATCCCGGCCTGCACCTACACCGAGCCGCAGATCGGGTCGGTGGGGCTGACCGAAGCGATGGCCAGAGAGAAGGGCCACAACGTCAAGGTCGGCAAGTTCCCGTTCTCCGCCAACTCCAAGGCGTCGATCGTGAACCAGCACGACGGTTTCGTGAAGGTCGTCACCGACTCCAAATATGGAGAGGTCTTGGGCGTTCACATCATCGGTGCCTCGGCAACCGAGCTGGTGGCCGAAGCGGTGGTCGCGATGGAGCTTGAAGCGACGCTCGAGGAGCTGATGTTCACGATCCACGCGCACCCGACGCTGGCTGAAGCGATGCTGGACGGGTTCGGCGCGGTGGAAGGGCTGGCGATCAACGTGTAAGTCCAATCAGCCGCGCGCGTAACGACGTGGAAGCTCCTGGGCGGACAAAGTAAGGGCCGGGGGCTGCTTCGTCCACAAGCGCTTTCAGACGGACACCCATCCTCCGTGCCGCCGGATTGCGGGATCTTCAGGGCTGCTTGCAGCAAAAGAGCAATCTTTGCAGCGATGCCACGCCGGGGACCGGACGGCCTTCAGGATCGAAAGGACGGAACCGCTCGTTCAAGCCGAGACATGAGGAAGTGGGAGAGGGATGGGTCCGCTCACCTCCATTGACTTGACATCCGGTTCCGCCGAACTGTGACCTTGCCTCTCGCCGGTACAATCATCTTTATGGCACACATGGTCCACTGCGCACGCTACAAGCAAGAGATGGAAGGCCTCGACGAGCCGCCGTTCGACTCGGATTTCGGGCACAAGGTATACAACAACGTTTCGAAAAAAGCCTGGGGCGAGTGGGTCGAGCATCAGAAGATGCTGCTGAACGAATACCGTCTGCAGCCTTGGACGCCGCAGGCGCAGGAGTTCCTGGTCGAGCAGATGGACCACTACTTTTTCGGCGAGGGCTCCGGGCTGCCGCAGGATTACGTGCCGCCGGCCAAATAGCCTCTGGTACACTTTGGCAAGAAAGAAGCCTCAGTCGGGACGTGGCTCAGCCTGGTAGAGCACTCGCTTGGGGTGCGAGGGGTCGGCAGTTCAAATCTGCCCGTCCCGACCATCTGACTCCGGCTTCTTCTGCCTTCCCCCTACAGCGCGCCTTTGTCTTCCGGAGTCAGTTTCTGTCCCTCCTTGGGCGAGATCTGCCCGATGCTGCGCAGGTACTTGGCGTAGGCGCGGCTCGCGTACAAACGGGCCCGGCACTTGCGGCACCGGACCGGGTAGCGCAGCAGCAGCATCTGAAACCGGTCTTCCGGGCGCGGGCGCGACAGCTGGAACTTGGTCGACCAACACGAGGGGCAGTGCAGGACAGGGATGGTTTCTTCGGCCAAACGGGTCGTCTCCCACGGGGTGACTTCGGTGCTGCCTCCCCACCACTATCTTAATGCGAACGCGGGCAGCCCGGTTTAACGTATGTGTCAGCAGGAACACATGGGGGCAAGGGAATGGCTTGGAGCGTGGCATACGCCTGCGACATCCGCGGCAAGGGCAAGGGCGAGGCGAACCACTGGTGGATGGCCAGCGTGAGCGAGCCTCGCGACAGCGGGCGGCTGACCCTGATGCGCTGGACCGCCGGGCAAAGCCAGCGGGACGACATCTTTCACCTTTGCGGGCAGCGCTGCGCGCTCCAGGCCGCGGAGCGGTTCATGACCGAAGGAGCCATCGACGCGCAGTAACGGCGCTGTTGAAAAGAAAAGCGACTTCCCCGCTCACTTCGGGTTAGTACGGGCGTCCTACTGAGTTCGAACGCGAGCTTGCCGGCCTGCCGGTCCGCTCGGGAGGAGCAAACCCAACCATGGCAGCAGCCGACAGCCTTTCTCTTCCCGGGAGTCCTTTCCGGCAAACCGCGGTGGCGAATGTCCAAACGGGAGCTCACCCCCGCCCCCGCGCGGAGTCCCTGGCGGACGAAGCCAGCCGCGAAGCCGAAATGCTTCTGATCCGCGAAGCGCAAGCGGGGTCGCGCGCCGCCTTCGATGCGCTGGTGCGCCAGTACGACGGCGCGGTGCTGCGGCTGGCCCTGCGGCTCACGGGCTCGGAGCAGGACGCGCAGGACATTCACCAGGAGGCCTTCCTGAAGGCCTACCGCTACCTGGGCAATTTCCGGTTCGAGTGCTCCTTTTACACCTGGATTTACCGCATCGCCACGAACCTGTGTTTGGATCATCTTCGCCGACGCAAGTCCCGGCGCGAAGAGCAAACGGTGATCGTGGACGGGCGCGGTGAGGAGATGGACCTGCTCGGCAATGTGTCCGATGACCGGTCCGGCGCGAATCCGGCCCGCGAGCTGGAGCGCAAGTTTTTGGGAGAGAAGATCCAGGAAGCACTCGGGCAGCTCACCCCGCGGGAACGCATGGTCTTTGAGCTGAAGCACTACCAGGGCTTGAAGCTGCGGGCGATCGGAGAAATGTTGCAAACCACGGAGGAAACGGCGAAAAATACCCTTTTCCGGGCGACGCGGAAGCTTCGACTTCGTTTGGCTTCGCTGCACGGGTAGGAAATATGGGCTCGCGAGCGCCAGCAGTGACACAACGGCGGTGCAAGGTGAGTCCAGGCGAGTAGGACCTTTTGGAGGAACTCCGTGAAGAACACAGGGACCGACCCCGATGCCGGGGCTGCCGATGCGTTTGAAGCTGCCGTCGGCCGCATGAGCTGCGAAGCGGCCCAGCGCGCCATCGCGGCCGCCGCTCTGGCCCAGGCCGAGCACGGGGTAGACGCCTCAATGGAAAGCGAGCCGCTGGCGGCGCACCTGGCTGCCTGCCGTGCCTGCCAGGCGGAGATGACCGCCACCACTGCCTTCTTCCGCGCGCTGGCGGCCGAACCCGGCCCGGAACCCTCCCCGACCCTGCTGGCGCGGGCCCGCATGGGGCTCGACGCGAAACTGGACTCCTGCGAGCGCGGCGGCCTCGGCGAGCGGATTGCCCAGCAGATCGCGTTTACCGCGGGCCGCCTGCGGGCCATGCCCATTCTCGCCTCCGGGCTTCTGCTTGCCGGCCTCGTCGCGGGCGGCTATGGCGGCTACCGGGCCGGGCAAGCCGCGCACACCGCCGAGCAAACGGCGATGCTTCTGGCCCCGCCCCCGCCCGAGGTCCCCTCCGTGGTGGCCGATGTGAACGGCATTCGGCAGGACCCGCAAACCGGCGCGGTGGAGGTCCGCTACGACCGTTTGGTATCCGACGTGCTCACCGGACCCGCGG
>CAXTTW010000261.1:0-4338 GCA_964247255.1 uncultured Acidobacteriaceae bacterium | reverse complement strand
CAGCCATCCTCGCCGGGCTCAGCGTGTTTCTCGCCGCGCGTTTTCTGGCCGAGTACCGCGCCCCATGCGCCGATGTGCAGCGGCAACTCGCCCCGCACACCCGCTAGCGTTCGCTGCTCTTCCCTCGCCCTCGCTTTCCGCTTGCCCGCCTGCGCTTCGCGCGCTACAGTTCTCCCGAGCCGCGCGAGAGCTCCCGGAGCGCAGCCTGCACGTTCAGCCGTCTCAATCCTTCTCAAGGAGCACCTGCCATGCTGAAAGGCTTTCGCGACTTCATCCTGCGCGGCAACGTCGTCGACCTCGCCGTCGCCGTTGTCATCGGTGCCGCGTTCACCAAGATCGTCAACGCCCTGGTTGAAGACTTCATCAACCCTCCAATCGCGGCCACCGTCAACAAGCCGGACTTTTCCAATTTCACCTTTGTCGCCCACGGCGGCGTGTTCAAGTACGGGGACTTTATCAACAACATCATCAACTTCCTCTTGGTGGCCGCGGTGGTGTACTTCTTCGTCGTGCTGCCGCTCTCCAAGCTCTTGGCACGCATCCATCCCGTCATCCACGATGCTCCAACGACCAAAGCATGCCCGGAGTGCCTGAGCGAGATCCCGCTGGCGGCGCGCCGCTGCTCGCACTGCGCCCAGCCTGTTGGGGCGATTTGAGACCCGCGCGGGTGTTCTTGGCAGACAAGGATTTCCGGTGTAAGGTCGAGCCATGCCGCCCAGGAACCTTTCCCTCGGGATCGAGCTGCTCTGGCTCACGCTCCATGGTGTAAACAAGCTTGACGCACGAAGGGACAAGCTCGCGGCGCGCATGGATGGGTTGGACGGGCTGGACGGGAAGATGGACGAGTCCCCGGGAAGGTGACATCCATCGGGCGAGCGGCTCGCGGCCGTTGAGGTCGGCATAGCCCACCCAGAGCGCCCGGAGCAGCTGCCCGAAACCGACAACCACGCCTCGTCGCGATCGGATGGAACTCGGACAGGGATCGACCTAAAGGAGCACGCCGCCACTTGCCAGCCCGCATCGCCGCCGTCGTTGCCGCCACCGCCGCCCTCGCTCTTTCGCTTACCGCCCTCCACCCCATGCAAACTCCCATGCCGCCTGCGCCGAGCCAGGTGTTCGGCTTTCATGACTTCGCCGCCCGGCAGGCGCGGTGGGACCACGACTTTCTCGCCGTACCCGATGCCGTCCTCGCCGGACAGCACCTCAAAACGCTCACCGCCGAGCCGCACGTTGCCGGCTCTCCCGAGGACTACAAGACCGCGCAGTACGTCGCCGAAAAGTTTCGCGCCGCCGGCCTCCAAACGGAGATCGTGCCTTACAAGGTATGGCTCAACCACCCTGGCGCGCGCAGCCTGACCGCCACCGACGCAGCCGGCAGGGTCCTGCTCGATGGGCCCACCCCCGAGCACGTGTCGGCGGAGTCTGGGGGCGACCCTTTCCAGGACGACCCCCGCGTGCTGCCCGGCTTTTCCTCCTCCGGCGCGTCCGGCGACGTCACCGCGCCCGTGGTCTACGCGAACTACGGTTCTCCCGCCGATCTTGAAAAGCTCGACAAGCTCGGCGTCTCGGTCAAAGGCAAAGTCGTGCTGGTCCGCTACGGAACCAACTACCGCGGCGTCAAAGCGTTTGTCGCGCAGGAGCACGGCGCGGCCGGCATCCTCATCTACTCCGACCCGGCCGACGACGGCTACACCCGCGGCGACATCTACCCGAAAGGTCCGTTCCGGCCCGACTCCGGGGTGCAGCGCGGGTCCATCCAGTACATGTTCCAGTATCCCGGCGACGTGACCACGCCCGGCATCGCTTCCACGCCCGACCTGCCTGAGGCGCGGCGCATCCCGCCGGAAAAGGCGGCCAGCCAGCCCCGCATCCCCTCGCTGCCCATCTCCTACCATGACGCGCAGCCCATCTTGGCGGCCCTGGCCGGGCCCGGCGCGCCGCCGGGGTTTCAAGGCGCGCTGCCGTTCCATTATCACGTGGGCGGCGGGCCCGATGTTTCCGTGCACCTGCGGGTGCGGGAGGACTACGCGTACCGCACCATCTGGGACGTGACCGGCACCATCGAACCCGACCCCGCGAGCAAGGAGAACCGGGACGCGTCGGTCATCGCGGGCAATCATCGCGACGCCTGGACGTACGGCGCGGTCGACCCTAACTCCGGCACGGCGGCGATGCTCGAAACCGTCCACGGCATGGGCGCGCTGCTCAGCGAAGGCTGGAAACCCCGGCGCCGGATCGTGTTCGCGAGCTGGGACGCCGAGGAGGAGGGCCTGATCGGCTCGACCGAATGGGCCGAGGCGCACGACCGGCAGCTGGCGCACGCGGTTGCTTACTTCAACATGGATGTCGGCGTGTCCGGCCCGGACTTCAATGCATCCGCCGTGCCCTCGCTCAAGGACTTCCTGCGCGCGGTGACGCGCGAGGTCCCCAGCCCCCGCGCCCCGTCGGTGTACGACGCCTGGCTCGACTCGCAAAAGCAGCGAACCACGCGGGCGGCCAACAACGGCTTCAACGAGCAGCGGCCCGGTGCGGGCACCTCCACCGATCCGGTGATGATCGGCCATCTCGGCTCGGGCTCCGACTACACGCCGTTTCTGCAGCACCTCGGCGTGCCTTCGACCGACGTCGGCTCGGACGGACCGTACGGCGTGTACCACTCAGTGTTCGACAACTATGCGTGGTTCACCAAGTTCGCAGACCCGACGTTCGTCTATGAGCAGCAGCAGGCTCGCGTTTTTGGACTCGAAGTGCTGCATATGGCCGACGCGGACGTGCTGCCTTACGACTACCCGACCTACGCGAGGGAGATCGCCGAGTATATCGCCGCCGCGAAAACCAAGGCCGGCGACATGGGCATTACGCGCGACACAGCGGCCGCCGCCGCCGCCGCCGGGCAGCTGCTTACGGCCGCAGAGGCCGTACATGCTCGGCAGGCGTCCGCAGCCGGCCCGGATCCCGCCCTGAACGCGGCCCTGCGCGCCGCCGAGGCTGCCCTGCTGAGCGAGCCGGGCCTGCCGAACCGCGCCTGGTACAAGCACCTGATCTACGCGCCCGGCACCTACACCGGCTATGCGGCAGTGGTGATCCCTGGGGTGAACGAAGCGCTCGACGCAAAGGACGCGAAGCTGGCGCAAGCGCAGCTCGGCGTCGTCACGGAGGCGCTGGGGCGGTGCACGGCGGTGCTGCAAGGGACCGCGCGGTGAATGTGGCGCGGTCTACCCGACGCGGAACCCTTCTGAGGAGCGAAGCGGCAAAGGACCTGCTTGTGTGGTTTTGCATGAGCAAAGCGGCTCGTTCGCTTCGCGCAGCATGACCCCGGAGCTGCTCTGAGCTCACCTCGCGCGAACCCTCTGAGGAGCAAAGCCGGATCGACGCTTATGGCGGAGAACTAATTTTCACGTTGCACGCTATCCTCCCCTCCACCGCCCGCGTCCAACCGCCATGCCGCCCAGGGCCTCCACCACGCTCACCGAAGCCGAACACAGGCTCATGAAGCTCCTGTGGCAGCGCGGCGAGTCCTCGGTCGGCGACCTGCAGGCAGCTCTGCCCGAGGGCGGCGCGCTGGCCTACACCTCCGTCCTGACCACGGTGCGCATCCTCGAAGCCAAAGGCTATGTCCGCCACCGTAAGCAGGGCCGGGCGTTTCTGTACACCCCCGTGGTCGAGGAGGGGGAGGCGAAATCTTCCGCCCTGCGTCAAACCCTGGCACGCTTCTTCAACAACTCCCGCGAGCAGCTTCTTCTGTCCATGCTGGGCGACGGCGAGATCGGCCCGGATGAACTGGAACGGCTCAAACGGCGCATCGCGGAGGCGGAATGAGCGCTTCCCTGGCCTTATTTGCCGCTTCAGTAGCCGGGCACGCCCCAGCCCCGGCTGCCCTTGCCCTGCGCGGCGCGTGGGAAAGCGCACTGCTCGCCGGGTTCGTCGCCGGGCTGTTCCGCTTCCTGCCCAGGCTTTCCACTCGCGCGCGAACTGCGCTTGCGGGCGCGGCGATCGTGCTGGCCGTCCTGCTTCCCTGCTTCGCGGCCATCACGCCCTTCATGCCGTCCGAGGGCCAGGCAGGCGGCTCCGGTCTGACCGTACTGGCCCTTCCGGCGCGGGCGGCCGGTGTTGTCTGCGGGCTGTGGTTCGCGCTTTCGCTCGCGCATTTCGCCCGGCTCGGGACCAGTGCCGTCTCGCTCCGGCGGCTGCTTCGTTTTGCCCAAGCCGCCTCCCCCGCTGTTACAGACGCTTATGCGCGCCTCGCGGAGGGCCGCGCCAGGCAAGCGCGGCTGCTTGTCGCCGACGGCCTCGCGGCCCCGAGCGCCTGCGGTCTGCTGCGGCCGGCAATCCTGCTCC
>CAXTTW010000260.1:0-4359 GCA_964247255.1 uncultured Acidobacteriaceae bacterium | reverse complement strand
GGACGTCGCGCGCGATGTTCGTCAGCTGCATCGCAATGCCGAGCCGGGAGGCTGCGGCGGCGCCCGAGGGCGGCGCCCCCAGGATGCGGCACATCATCAAACCCACCGTGCCCGCGACGCCGAATGCGTAGCGCAGCAGCTCCTCCTCGGTCGCGATGCGGCGCGGACCGGTGTCCGCGGCCAGAGCCTCAAGCAGGGCGACGGCGACCGCGGAGATCCCCGGATACTGCCCTTCGAGCGCGACTGGCCAGCCGGCTTCGACGGCCGCTTCGCCCAGCGGGTCGGCCCGCAGCGCGGCGATGGCCTGCCTCAGTGAGCCGGTCTTCCCGTCCCCAGGCTCGTCCGCCAGATCGTCCATGCGCCGGCAAAAAGCGTACAGCTCCGCCGCGTCGGCCCGGGCGCGCGCCGGCAGCAGCCGGGAGGCGAGCGAAAACGTACGCCCGGACCGAGCCATCACCTGCTCGGCGGTCATGCGAGGCTCCGCATCTCCGGGAAGTAATGCTCCAGCACCTTGGCCGATCACAGCACGCCCGGCAGCCCCGCGCCGGGGTGGGTGCCCGCGCCTACCAGGTACAGGCCGCGCACGTCCTCCGACCGGTTGTGGAAGCGAAAATACGCCGACTGTGTGAGCGTCGGCTGGATAGAGAAACCCGTTCCGTGCTCGGTCCGGAGTGTGTCGCGGAAGTGCTCCGGGGTCACGTGGAACTGGACCTCGATGCTTGCGCGCAGGCCGGGGCAGAGCGTGTCTTCGAGCGTCTGGATCGTGTGCGCCGCCAGGCGCGGGCCGGTTACGGACCAGTCGATGGGTCGTGCAGGCGGGACGACCTCAAGGTTGGGCACGGGAACAAGCGCGTACAGGCTTTCGCAGCCCGGCGGTGCGAGCGAAGCGTCGGTGCGCGTGGGCGCGTGGAGGTACAGGCTGATGTCGTCGGAAAGCAGCTTGTGGTCGAAGATCTCCTCCAGAAGCTCCCGGTACCGGCGGCCGAGCAGGATAGTGTGGTGCGCGAGGTCGGGGTAGCTGCGGCGCACGCCGAGGTACAGCACGAACAGACCCATCGAAAACTTCTGCCGGCGGATGCGCGCGTCGGTCCACTTGCGCCGGTGCTCGCGGTCTACGAGCCGGCGATAGAGCGCGGGCGCATCGGCATTGGCGACGACCACGTCGGCCGAGAAGCGCCCGCCGCGCTCGAGCTCGACGCCGACCGCGCGCCCTTTCTCGACAGCGACGCGACGGACTCCGGAGTTGAGGTGCAGACGAATGCCCTCGTCTTTCATAAGCCGGGCCATGGCGGCAACTAACGCCGCCGTACCACCCATGGCGAACAGCACGCCGCCCTTGCGCTCCAGGTGCTGGATCAGCGCGTAAATCGAGGTCGTGTGGAAAGGGTTGCCGCCGACCAGCAAGGGCTGGAAGGAAAATACGCGGCGCAGGGCCTCGTCCTTGAGGTAGCGGCTCACGAACGTGTACACCGACTCATGGCTGCGCAGCGCGAGCATGCGGGGCAGCAGCGCGAGCATCTTCGCCGGGGAGTCGAACGGTACGGCGCCCAACTCTTCGAAGCCGACTTTGTAAATCTGCTCGACCTTGGCTAACAAGTCGCGGTAGCCGGGGACGTCGCGCGGAGAGAACGCCCGCACGCGCTCGACCAGGGCTTCGAGGTCCACGCCGTCGCCGCCGTAGTCGAAGAGGCGCCCGTCGGCGAACCGGATGCGGTACCAGGGGGTGAGCGGGCGGAACTCGACCGCGTCCTCGCGCCGCTTGCCGAAAAGCTGCCACAGCTCGTCGAACAGAAACGGCGCGGTGATGACGGTGGGGCCGGCGTCGAAGGTATAGCCCTGGCGCTTGTGCACCGTGGCCCGGCCGCCGGGCTGGGGCTGGTTGTCGAAGACGTCGACCTCGAAGCCGGCGGCGCGCAGGCGCAGGGCCGCGGCCATGCCGCCGAAGCCCGCGCCTACCACCACTGCTTTCGCCACCGAGTTCCCGTCCTGTATTGCTTGGGTTTAGGGGAGCATTTAGGGCAGTTTTCCTGCTGCCATAAAGTGCAGAGAGCGCTTCCGCGTGACCTTTCCCGCCGGAAAAGCAACGTTTACGAGAAAAGCGACCTCTGCACCTCCAGGAAAGCTGCTTTAACCGACCGCAGTCCGCGCGACGCTCGGGCTGAAGTCACCGGAGGCCATGGCGGACTTCTTCGCCAGGCTCACCGCCCAGATCCCGTAGGCGATCTTCGTGACCAGGTCGAGGATCGTGTAGGTCACCGCGTCAAACACTGGACTGAGCGAGCGGAGACCTTCCTGCCCGAGCAGGAACACGACCGGGTACAGCGCCCACAGCCCGAAAAGAGCGGTGGCTTTCTTCGTGTAGTCCGCGCCGTTTGGGCCGGCCGTCGCCAGCTTTTTGAATGGGCCGAAGAGCAGGCCGTAAATCGCGACGAAGGCAATGCAGCTGCACAGGTAGAAACTCCACTTGATGTGCGGATTGTCCGTTAGCCCGGCGAGGAAGCCGGTTGCGATCATATATACGTCGGTGCCCATGAGACCCAGGATCAGGCCCGTGCGCTTCACGCCCGTGCCCTTGAGACCGGCAGCCACCAGGCTGTACAGCAACAGCGGCGTGGTGATGGACCAGTCGATGTAGCGGCCGTAGTAGTAAACCCGGCCCACGCTGGTGACCGTGTGTGCGGCACCGAGGGCCATCGCGAGGTAAAGTGTGAATGCCGTGAGCGGAACGAAAAAGTGCGACAGGTAATCGCCCTCGTCGTACTCGCTTTTGTTCGCGACCAGCGCGAAGTATAAGGGCACCATGCCCAACATCATCCCGATCGTTCCAATCCAGAGCCATGTTTCGACGTTCATGCGTGCATTCCTCGGGGAAAGTCTTTCTTCTTCGTGGGATGCAGGGAAGATGGAGAGCGTGTGGCGGCCGGGAACTGCTTTTCTCCTTCTGGAACGTCCGCGCGCTCCGGAGAAGGTGTCTGCGCAACTTCTCTACGGCTAAGTCGAATCTCTTGCGGGGATATCCCGACGAGCGAAGCGAGCGAGGGCCTACTTTTGTACTGAGCGGAAAAGCAGAAACACTCAAAACCGGCTTGCCACGAAGCCTCCGAAAAGCTGCCGAAGCCGCGAATTCTACTGCTTCGCTCCCGCCAAAGGGCTCGGCGGCTCCGGGCCGACGCGAGTCCTGGGCTCGGGAATATTGGTGAGCATGCGCGGCTTCGGAGTCGGCGGGTTGGTCACCGGGCGCGGCACGATCGGGACCATCTCGTGCCGCGCGGGGGTGGGGGGGGGGGGGGGGGGCCCCCGGGGCGCCCCCCCCCCGCCACCCGCTCGTGCCGCGCGGCCAGCATGCGTCCGTGATTGGAGATGCGCTCGTTCCAGACCACATAGTGCTTTTCGTCGATGCGGTCGGTAAACAGCGTTTCCCGGCTGCCATCGAGCTTGAGGCGTATCAGCGGAGACGGCGCGGTGATGATGTCCTCGCTCAGAAACGGCTCGTTCGGAATGTGCGGGTAAGCCCCGGCCATCTCCGCGATGCACGCCGAAGCGGCGATCCAGCCCTGTACAGGCTCAAGATTCTTATAGAGGATCGAGGGCGGCAGCGCCCGGTTGACCGTTGCGCCGCTCGTCTTGGCGAGCAGGGTTTCCGGGCCGCTCTCGACGCTTCCGTGCGTTACCGCGACGACCCGCACCGGCTGCCCGGGGTCGCGCGGCACCAACGCCGTGAACGCCGAGTCCTTGCCGCCCGAGCGCCGGATGAAGTGCAGCAGGATGGAGCCCTGTCCGGGCGCGGGCACGCCAACCACTTGCTCTGCGTTGGGCTCGGCCGCCGGACACACTCCCTGCTGGTACTGCCAACCCGCGAGATGGAGATCGTAGGCGTGGAAGGCCGCGGCGCGGAACAGATCGTTCTGGCGAGCGGCGATCAGCTCCGCGTCGCCGGGCGCGATGGTCTCACCGGAGTTGCTCTCTGTCCGGTGCGGCAATGCGAAATAAACGATGCGCGGGTTGTCCTCGACGCTGCGGGCGATCATGCCCGGCGGGGTCGTCGGCAGGATATCGTGACCGAGGTCAATCTCCGGATTGGCTCCCAGCCCCAAATCCATCGCCTCGCGGGACGAGTCGACGGTGTAGTCGATGTCGGTGTGCGGCTTCGAGTCCAGGCGAACGTCGGGGTTCTGAACCGGCTTGGGTGCCTTGCTGGCGGGAGCAATCTGCTGCTCGGCCGTCCCCGGTTCCGAGGGCCGCTGAGCCGCCGGCGGGTTCGGCGCGGCGTCCTGCGCGCGCGCCCAAAGGCCCGCGAACAGGGTCGATATCGCCAAAATCAGGATCGCCGGATGCTTCATGCGAGTCCTACTCTACCAC
>CAXTTW010000259.1:0-4408 GCA_964247255.1 uncultured Acidobacteriaceae bacterium | reverse complement strand
CGTCGAAGCCGTTGCCCGGGTGCGTCGCCCACACCAGCGTCGCCGCGGCTCCGGCGGGCAGGGTGTAGCCCGCGGTCTGCCCATTCCAGTTCAGGCTGAAGGTGCTGGGCTGCGCGGCCCCGTTGAAGACCAGCACGGCTACTGAGCCGTCGGGGTTCTTGAACGCGACGTCCTGCAGGCTGCCGCGGCCGTAGCTGTTGGACTGGGTGCGGTACGCGCCGGGCTGCACGAACTTCGAGACGTGGCCCATCACGTAGTACTCGACGTTGCGCGTCACCGTGGCCGGGCTGGTGCTCGTATCGACCGTAATCACGCCGCGGCAGGTGCGGCATCCGTTTTCGACCGTCGGGCCGTTGTTCCCGTCGGCGCTGAACAGGTCGTTCATGACGGCGGCGCGCTGGTCGGCGGTCAGCTTGGTCCAGACGAGATAGGCGGAGGTGTCGGTGAACAACGCGCCCACGCCGTCGAGTTGCTGGTAGCGCACGGTATCGTCGACCGTGATGGGCAGCCGCGCGCTCGAGCCCGGCTTGAAACTGAGAGCGGGCCGCGGTGTGAGCAGCTCCGTCTGGTACGGCGTGGTGGAGAGGCGAGACATGGATAGCAGCGCGCTCCCGGCGCTGTCAATCCGTCGACCTATCAACGGATCCGAGCCACTCCCCGAGATTGCGCACGTCCGCGTCGGCAAAGCCGCGGGTGTCCCGCTCCTCCCAGTGCCGGAGGGAGCGTCCTTCCGGGAGCTGAAACAGCTTCGCATCCGGGCTCAGCGAGATCGCGGTCAGCCCGGAGACCGTCTCCTCCCCTTGCGGATCGCCGTCGACGACCCGCAGCACCAGGCGCATCTTCGCCGAGGTCCACACCTCGTGGATCGTCGATGCGGGTTTCCCGTCCGGGCCCGCGCGCGTGACCGTGGTCCGGATGCCGGTCGCCTGAACTCCCTTGAAGCTGCGCTTTCCGAGCCTTTGGACCATGACGCCGGGTTCGGCGACGTCGTCCGGCGGCCTCGGCAGCACGGAGGTGAAGCGCTCCGCATCGGCGAACTGGTCGTCGCAAGCCCATCCGGATGATCTGCTCCTTGTCGCCGATCTCGCCGTCGGTCCAGTGCCAGATGGTTTCGGCCTTCAGATCGAGGAGAAGTGGAGACCAAACATCGCAAACCGGCAGCTTGCCCAGCGAGGGCAGGTCGCACTGCTTGTCCGCCATGCCCTGGCCCGCCATATAGACGCGGCCCTCGCGGTCCCGGGCCATCAGCACGCGGTGGCCCTCGCGCACGATCAGGCGCCTGCCGTTCGGCCCGACGCGCACGGTGCGGCTGTAGCGCACGGCTGAGAACGCCTGCCCGGCGACGATGGCGGGGCTGTACGGGTCTGCTTGAGCGGGGTCGTCTTGCTGTGCGCGCGCGGCGCAAAGGATCGAAAGTGCCACATACACCGCCCAATCCAGTCTCCCCATCGTGCCCCCGCGATCCAAGGGTAAGACGATGCGCGCGGATGCGCGTAAGCGGCCCTGCCTGCGAATCGACGCGCGTTCGGGAATCACCCAAACCGCCCTGCTACACTCACCCTCGCATGCACACGGTCACCGCCATCTACCCCGGCTCGTTCGACCCGGTGACCTACGGCCACCTGGACCTGGTCGCGCGGGGCGCGAAGCTGTTCGACCGGCTCATCGTCGGCGTGCTCCAAAACTCGGCGAAGAACCCCTTGTTTTCGGTTGCCGAGCGGGTCGAGATGCTCCGCGAAGGTGTAGACCGGTTCGGCAACGTGGAGGTCGCGACCTTTGAAGGGCTGCTGGTGGATTTCGCCCGCGAGCAGGGGGCGCGTGCGATCCTGCGCGGCATCCGCGCCATCTCCGACTACGAGTACGAGCTGCAGATGGCGCACATGAACCGGCGGCTCAACCCGGAGGTCGAGACGATCTTCCTGATGCCTGACGTGAAGTTTTCCTACGTGAGCTCACGGCTGGTGAAGGAGGCGTTTCGCCTCGGCGGCTCGGTCGAGGGGCTGGTGCCGGAGTGGGTCATCGGGCGGCTGCGGCAGCGCAGCCGTTAGTTTTTCAGGAAATCTTCCAGCACCTCAAGGTAGCGCTCAGGCTCCTCGTACGAGGGCAGGTGCCCGCTCCTCTCGAAGAAGACGAGCTGCGCGCCGGGGATGGCGTGGGCCAGGTGCCAAGCGGTCAGCGGGGCGACGTTCATATCCCAGCGCCCGGAGAGCACCAGGGTAGGGATGCGCAGGCCTGCGAGCTTCGGGGTGAGGTCCAGTTTCTCGGCGGAGCTTGAGACTGCTTCGGCGACCGAGGGCACATAGCCGAGGTCGCCCATGCCCTTCAGGTACGCGTCGCGCTTGGCGGGCGAGTAGAAGATCATGCGGAAGTGGTTCAGGAGCCCAGCCTGCGCGGCCCGGTCGGAGTGCTCGCCGAGTGCTTTTTCCTGCTTCGCGTCGTCATCCTCGATGTCGGGGAAGACCTGCGGGAGCAGGTGCACCATGGACGCGAAGGACGAGCCGGGGGAGTCGGACAGGATGAGCCTGGCCACGTGCTCGGGGTGCGCGAGGGCATAGGCCAGGGCGAGGAAGCCGCCGTAGGAGTCGCCGAGCAGCGCGAACCGGTCCAGGTGCTCGGCGGCGCGCACGGCTTCGAGGTCGGCGATCTGAGCTTCCATCGTTTGCGGTGCGCCGGGGCGCAGGGCCTTCGACGCGCCGGTGCCGCGCTGGTCGTAGAAGACCACGAGCCGCCGCCGGGCGACGCGGTCCCAAAGGTCGTTTTGGACCATGTACGTGTGGGCGAGGCCGGGGCCGCCGTTGACCGCGAGCACCGGGAGCGCGGCGGTCCGGGTGCCGAGGGTCTCCGTGCCGAGCGCGACGTCCGGGGTCCGGACTGTGGCCTTGTGGTGCGGGGCGAGCAGCAGCCCGGCAAGGAGGGCGGTGCCGAGAAACCAGCTCACGCAGGCTCCTCCGTCTCGCTGCCGCGGATCTTGAGCAGGTCCAGCGCGGGGGTGGTGCACATGGTGGTGACCAGAGCCATGATGACCAGCATGGTGAACAGCGTGGGCGAGAACACCCCGACGTTGTAGGCGATGTTGAGGACGATCAACTCGACCAGGCCGCGTGTGTTCAGCAGCGCTCCGAGGCCCAGCGCCGCGCGCCAGCCCTGGCCCGACCATCGGGCGGCCAGCACCGCGCCCCCGACCTTGCCGAGGATCGCGAACAGCACGATGATGCCGGCCCAGGCCCAGGTGGTGCCGCTGTCGAGCAAGTCCATGCGCGTCCGCAGCCCGGTGAGCGCGAAGAACAGAGGCAGGAGCAGAACCGAGGTGACCGTCTCGAGCCGCAGGCGGATCGCCTGCTGCCAGTGCTCGACCCTCGGGAAGCACAGCCCGGCGATGAACGCGCCGAACAGCGGGTGCACCCCCGCCCACTCAGTGGCCGCGGCGGAGGCGAACACCCCGGCCAGGATGAGCCCGAGCAGGCTGAAGGACAGCTCAGGATGACTGCGGCGGCGGGCCAGGCGGCCGGCCAGTGGGCGCACCACCCCGAGCATCACTGCCAGGTAAGCCGTGAGCAGGCCAAAGTGCAGAACGAGGCTGCCGTGGACCCCCTTGGTATCGACCAGGGTGAGGGCTACGGCCAGGAGCAGCCAGGCGACGACGTCGTCGACCGCCGCGCACAGGATGGCGGTGGTGCCGAGCGGGGTGGCGGTGAGCCGGCGCTCCTCAAGGATGCGCGCGAGCACCGGGAAGGCCGTGATGCTCATGCTGATGCCGAGAAACAGCACGAAGGCGAACGAGCCGATGCCGTGCGGCGCGAAGCGGATCCGGAGCGAGTGCGCCAGGATCGCGGCCGCGATGAACGGGATGAGGATGCTGGTGGCGCTCGCGCCGAGCGCGCGAGGGCCCTGGCGCCGCAGTTGCGCGTCGTCCAGCTCCATGCCGACCGTGAACAGGAAGAGGATCAAGCCGACGGTAGAGAGCTCCTCCATGGCGCCGAGCGAGCTTTTCGGGAACAAGTGGGCGCTCGCGGCGGGAAACAGGCGGCCCAGCAGCGAGGGTCCCAGCAGGATGCCGCCGACAATCTCACCGACTACCCGGGCCTGGCCCAGCTTACCTGCGACCCATGCACAGGAAAGCGTGACCAGCACCACGATCGAGATTTGCAGGAGCAACAGAGACATGGTTCGTACCTTGTGTGTATCACGGCAAAGTTGAAGAACCATTGCTCCCCCTGAGCTTCCAGAGCATTTGGCGGAGGAAGCCGGTGGTCAGCTCGGCGTCGCGGCCGGAGAAGCGGAGCCGCCGGACGTAGTTGCGCAGCTGGCGTCCGCGGCTGGGCGAGCCCATGCCGGGGAACTCGCTTGCTTCAAGCGCTTCGGCCAGCAGGGTGGTCATGCGCTCGACCGCTGCGGAGGGGGCCGGGGC
>CAXTTW010000258.1:0-4430 GCA_964247255.1 uncultured Acidobacteriaceae bacterium | reverse complement strand
CCCGCCCGCGGGGGGGCACCACACCGGGCGTTTGCGGGGGGGGCGGTTCCTGGGGGGGGGGGGGGGCGGGGCGGGGGGGCGCGGGCCGGCCCGGCGCACCGGCCTTGTGGTCGCGGGGGCGTTCGCGGCGGCCTCACTCGCGGTCTCGCTCACCGCCCCGGCGGAGGACCAAGCCGTATGGAAGCCGTTTTCCGCCGACGCCGTGACCGCTGCGCGGACGGAGGGTCGGCCCGTCTTCGTCGATTTCACCGCCGCCTGGTGCCTGAGCTGCCAGATCAACGAGCGCGTGGTGCTCAAGGATGCGTCCGTCGAGCGCGAACTGGCCGCGAAGCACATCGTGCTGCTGCGCGCCGACTGGACCCGCTACGACCCGGAGATCACCAAGCAGCTGGCGAGCGTGAGCCGGTCCGGCGTGCCGACCTACGTCATCTACCCTGCCGCGCCAGAAGCCCAGGCTGAGGTGCTGCCCGAGCTGCTGACTAGGGGCGCGGTGCTGGGAGCGGTTTCGGCGCTTCCAACGGTCGCGGCGCGCTGAAGGATTCTGAGTAGGTGTGTGCCAGAAACAAGTTTCGTGGGGGAAGGGGTCATCCTGAGCGCAGCGAAGGACCTGCTTTTGCTCTTCCTCCGCTCCGAAAAACCAGATCCTTCGTCGCTTCGCTCCTCAGGATGACCCCAGGTTGTATCCAGTCGAAGCTTTCTAGCTCTGCACGCTCTGGACGATGCCCTTCGCGCGCAGCCCGGCTTCGGCTTTTGCGAAGTAGTCCTCCACAGACCCTTGAGTCCGGATCCATTCGATGTAGCGCCCGATCCCCTGCTCCAGCGTCGTTTGCGGCTCGTAGCCGATGGTGCGGGCGCGGCTGATGTCGGAGATCAGCGAGCGGATCTCGCCCGGGCGGAACTCTCCGCGTGCCAGCGGCTCCACGTTGACGCCGAGCTGCCCCGCGATGATCCCGGCCAGCTCGCGCACGGCGGTCGCGCGGCCCGAGCCGACGTTCACCGGCAGTCCGTCCAATTTGTCCGTTTCGGCGACCAGCAGATTGGCCCGCGCGATGTCCTCGACGAAGCACAAGTCGCGAGTCTGCCCGCCGTCCTCGTACAGGATCGGAGCCTGCCCGTTGAGCAGGCGCGTGCAGAAGATCGCGATGACCCCGGTGTAGGGGTTGAACAGCGACTGCCGCGGCCCGTAGGTGCAGGAGTAGCGCAGCGCGACGGTCGGAATGCCGGTCTGCTTGCCCCACAAGAGCACCAGACGCTCCTGGTCGACCTTGGTGAGCGCGTACACGGTCTCGCCGCCTCCGGGGGTGGTCTCGGGCGTCGGAATCGACTCTGTCGGGCACCCGCAGGCTGGGCAGTGGACGGAAAAATCGCCCGCGCGCAGCTGCTCGGCCGGGCGCAGCAGCGGGACCACGGCACCATGCTCCGGGCAGCGCGCGGCCCCCTCGGAGTACACGGCCTGCGAGCTCGCGACCACCACCTTCTTCACCGGCAGCCCGTGGTCGCGGATGATTTCCAGCATCTGCGCCGTGCCGAAGGAGTTCACCAGCACGTATTTGGCCATCTCCGGCATGTAGCCGCCGTACGCCGCTTCGTGGAAGACCACGTCGATGCCGTCGAGGGCGGCCCGCATGGTCCCGTAGTCCTGGACCTCGCCCTGCACGAACTCGGCGGCGGGGTTTACCCAGGCGGGCTTGCCGTTCTTGTGCGTTTGCGGTTCCAGATTGTCGAGCACGCGCACCGTCCAGCCCTCGCGAAGGAGCAGGTCGACGATATGCGAACCGATGAGGCCCGCGCCTCCGGTAACCAGGGCGCGGCGTTGGTGCTGGGGCATGGCGGTCTTTCCTTGTATGGTCTCCTGACCAGCATAGCGGGGCGGCCCCGGCTACCCAAGCTACCCGCGCTCGTGTTTCGATAGAAGCCGTCATGCGTCCTCAAGCCCTGCTTCCTCTCGCTGCCTCCCTCGTTTTGACTGCATCCGCTCAAAGCGCCCCGTCCGTGCAGGCCTTGCCGAATGGGCTGCAGGTGCAAGCCGGGGGGCAAACCGTGCGCGTCCTCGCTCTACGCAACGACATCCTCCGCGTCACCATCGCGGGCCGGGGCGCGCTGCCCGAGGACGCATCGTGGGCGGTCCTGCCCGCCGCGCGCACCGCCAAAGCCGCTGTCAGCCCCGTGCCGGACGGCTTCGACACGAAGCAGCTGCACATCCGGGTGAACCGCTCCGACCTGCGCATCACCGTCACCGACCTCGCGGGCAAGCCGGTGGTCGAGGACGCCGCCCCGGCTGCGTTCGGCGCGGATGGCCGCTTCGCTGTACACAAGCGCATGCCGGAGGACGAGCACTATTTCGGCCTGGGCGACAAGACCGGCCCGCTGGACCGGCGCGACCACGCCTACTCCATGTGGAACACCGACGCCTACCGCTTCCAGGAGGGCACCGACCCGATCTATAAGGACGTCCCGTTCTTTCTGACCGACCGCGCCGGGCAGAGCTACGGGCTGTTCCTCGACAACACCTGGCGCACCTTCTTCGACTTCGGCAAGGCCGCGCGGGACGAATACGCCTTCGGCTCGGACGGCGGTCCGCTCGATTACTACATCCTGTACGGGCCCAAACCGAAGCAGGTGGAGCAAAGCTGGGCCTGGCTCACCGGGACCACACCCCTGCCGCCGCTGTGGTCGCTGGGCTTTCAGCAGTCGCGCTACTCCTATGAGACCGAGGCGGAACTCCGCACAATTGCCGACCGTCTGCGGGCCGACCACATCCCGGCCGACGCGGTGTACATGGACATCGACTACCAGATCAAAAACCGTCCGTTCACGCTGGACGCGGCGAAGTACCCGGACTTCCCCGCGTTCGTGAACGAGCTGAAGCAAAAGCAGCTGCACCTGGTCATGATCACCGACCTCCATATCGCGCACGCGCCGGGCGAGGGCTACACGCCCTATGACTCGGGCGAGGCGGGCGGCCACTTCCTCAAAAACCCGGACGGGACGGAGTTCGTGGGCAAGGTATGGCCGGGGCCGTCGGTGTTTCCGGACTTCACCCGCGCGAGCACGCGCGAGTGGTGGGGCTCGCTGTACAAACCGTTTTACGACCTGGGCGTGTCCGGCTTCTGGAACGACATGAACGAGCCGTCGGTGTTTGGCACCCCGACGAAAACCGCCCCGCTCGACGTCGTGAGCCGCATCGACGAGCCGGGCCATGCGAAGCGCACGGCGGACGAGCGCGAGGTCCACAACATCACGGGCTTGCTGAACGCGCGCGGGACCTTCGAGGGGCTCCAAACCCTGAAGCCGAACGAGCGCCCGTTCGTGCTGACCCGGGCCACCTACGCGGGCGGCCAGCGCTACGGGGCCACGTGGACCGGCGACAACTCCTCCACCTGGAACCATCTGCGCCTGAGCACCCCCATGCTCGAAAGCATTGGCATGAGCGGCTTTTACATGGTGGGCGACGACATCGGCGGCTACGCGGGCTCGCCCCCGGCGGACCTGCTGACCAAGTGGCTTGAGGTAGGCGCGTTCAACCCGATCGACCGCGACCACACGGAGAAGTACACCAACCCGCAGGAGACCTGGGCCGTGGGGCCGGAACGTGAAGCGGTCCACCGGCGTTACATCGAGGAGCGCTACCGCCTGCTGCCCTATCTGTACGCAACGGCGGAAGAGGCCTCACGCACGGGCGTGCCTATTGTGCGGCCGCTGTTTCTGGAGTTTCCCGACGCGACCGAGGATCGGCACCCACTGGACCTGGACGCGGCTTCGCAGTTTATGTTCGGGCCGGCCCTGATGGTCGCGCCCTCGCCGTACCCCGAGGAGCCGGATGCGTACGGCGTGACGTTTCCTCCGGTGCCGTGGTTCGACTACTGGACCGGCAAGCGCGTGACGCGCGACACACCCCCGCCCCAAGCCAAGACGGGGAGCGCGGCGGGCGCGAGTGCGGGGGTCAGCACAGGGGCGGCGCTGGGCATCGGCGCGCTCGAAACCTTATCGATCAAGCCCGCCAATGACATTCTACCCGTGTTCGTGCGCGGCGGATCGGTCATCCCGGAGCAGCCGCTGGTGCAGAGCACGGGTGAGACACCGCGGGGGCCGCTGACGCTGCGCGTATATCCGGGGCCGGACTGCAAGGGCGCGTACTACGGGGACGATGGGGCCACGCTCGACTACACACGGGGAGCGTTCCTGCGCATCGCCTACACCTGCGAGGCCGCCCCGGGCAGCCTGAAGCTGCGCCTCGGCAAGCGCGAAGGCAGCTACGCGCCGTGGTGGAACGAGTTGGAGGTGGCCGTGTACGACTGGCCTTCGGCGCAGGTGACGGCAACGCTGGACGGACGGACGCTGCCAGGCGCACGGTACGATGCCGCGACCCGAACGCTGCGGGTGCGCCTGCCGGAGCGGGCCGAGGGCGGGGAGCTTACGCTGTCTGGGCG
>CAXTTW010000257.1:0-4439 GCA_964247255.1 uncultured Acidobacteriaceae bacterium | reverse complement strand
GCGCTCGACGCCCTGGCCCGGCCCAACCTGCGCGCGGGCGGCCGCTACACCGGCGCGCTCAAGCCGGAGTGGGAGGCCGCGCTCGACGAGCTTTCCGCGTCCGCCTTCCGCTTTTACCGCGAGGGCATCCTCGAGGACCCCGAAGTCTTCGATTTCTTTGAACAGGCCACCCCGATGGCGGAGCTCGAACACGCAAAGATCGGCTCGCGCCCCGCCCGCCGCGGCGGCAAACGCTCGTTTGAGAGCCTGCGCGCCATCCCCTGGGTTTTCGGATGGACGCAGAGCCGGCTGCTCATTCCCGGGTGGTTCGGGGTCGGGCATGCGCTTTCTTCCTTTGTGCGGAATCCAGGCGGCCTGTCCCTGCTGCAAGCTATGACTCGGGAGTTCCCCCTCTTCATCGACCTTGTCCGCAATGTCGAGGTCGCCCTAGCCAAAGCCGACCTAGGCATCGCCGCCTTGTACGCCTCGCTGATGCCTGACGCGGCGGCCCGCGCGCGCGTGTTCGGGAAGTTCGAAGCCGAGTACGAGCGCGCGCACCGGGCGATCCTAGCTGTCACCGGGCAAGCCGCCCTGCTCGAAACCAATCCGGTCCTCGCCCGGTCCATCAAGCTGCGCAACCCCTACGTCGACCCGCTCTCGCTGATCCAGGTGGACCTGCTGCGCCGCAAACGCGCGGGCGAGGACACGGCGGAGGTCAACCGGGCGATCGCCGGGACGATCAGCGGCATCTCCGCCGGGCTGCGGACGACGGGGTGAAAGGCAGGGGGGAGGGAATGCTGAGACGGTGAATGGAAGAACTGCGGAGGAGAACGGAAAGGCAGGAAGTCTGCTCTGCGCTGTATCGAGAAGTCGAGCGCAAGGATCGAAGCAGACTCCCTGTGCCGTCACCCTTTCACTTCGGCATCAGCGACTCGGCCGATAGTGACCGCACCGCGCGCAGGCGCGGGAACAACACGGCCCAGGCTCCGGTCACGATGAGCGAGCCCACGCCGCCCGCGACCACGGCCCGCACCGCGCCCAGCCAGTGGGCGGTCAGGCCGCTTTCAAACTCGCCCAGTTCGTTGGAAGCGCCGAGAAACAGCGAGTTGACCGCCGAAACCCGCCCCCTCATTTCAAGCGGCGTCGCCAGCTGGAGGATCGACGAGCGGATCACCACCGAAACCATGTCGGCCGCGCCGGTGACCAGCAGCGCGAGCAGCGACAGCGCGAATGAGCGCGAAAGGCCGAAGACGATCGTCGCCGCCCCGAACAATCCCACGCACACCAGCATGCGGACGCCGGCTCCGCGCCGAATGGGCCGAAAGGTGAGCAGAAGCGACACCGCCAGCGCGCCCACTCCCGGTGCCGCGCGCAAGAGCCCCAGCCCTTGCGGCCCGGTATGCAGGATAGTAGCCGCGAAGACCGGCAGCAGCGCGACCGAGCCGCCCAGCAAGACCGCGAACAGGTCGAGCGAGATAGAGCCCAGCAGCACTTCGGTCCGGAAAACGTAGCGCACTCCCGCCAGGAGCACGTCCGGCGAGACGGCCTTGCGCTCCAGCCCGCCGACGCGCACCCGCAGCATGCCGACCAGCAGCAGGTACCAGCCCAGGGTCGCCAGCGTGAAAACGTACACCAGACCGCTGCCGGCGAGCTGCCCTGGGCCGAGGCGCATGGTGTAGAGCAGGCCGCCTATCGAGGGGCCGGCTACCGTCGCGATCTGGAAGACGGTTGCACCCCAGGTCACCGCGTTGACGAAGCTTTCCTTCGAAACCAGGCTGGGGATGAGCGCCGAGGATGCCGGCCCGGAGAAGGCCCGGCCCAGGCCGATGACGAACAGGACGCCGTAGATTGGATACACCCCGCGCGGTGCTCCGGCCCAGGCATAGGCGATCAGCGCGACCGTACACATCGCCTGGAGCGCGTAGCACACCAGAACCACCCGCCGCCGGTCGAAGCGGTCGGCCACGTGCCCGGCGGGCAGCAGAAACAAGAGCCCGGGCAGAAACAGGGCCAGCCCCGTGTAGCCCAGGTCGAGCGCGCGATGGGTGATCTGGTACACCTGCCAGGCCACGGCGAGCGCCTGGGCCTCCGCGCCGATGACCACCGCGCACCGCGCCGCCTGGTACAGCCTGAAATCCCGCGACGCGAACGCCGCGACACTTTCCCGCAAACTGACCGCCATCGCCATCCCATCCGGGCCATAAGCCGCACCCAGCTTCAAGCGCCAAGCATCTCATACGGCATGACAGATGAGCGCAAACCATCCGTCAGCGGCCCGGTCGAGCGCAACATCCGGTCTGTCGCCCGCCTGGAACGGAAGCACGAAAACGACTCCACCGGCATCGAACGCTTCGCGAGCGCGGTCGCGACTTTTGCCGGGAGCAAGATTTCGCTGCTGTTCCACTTCGTCCTGCTCGGCGGCTGGCTGCTTATCAACACGCGGCAGTTCCCCAGCCTCAAGCCCTTCGATCCTTACCCGTTCTCACTCCTGTCGTCGGTCGTTTCGTGCGAGGGCGTGCTGCTCACGGTGTTTGTGCTGTTCCGGCAGAACGCCGCCCAGCGGCGGGCCGACCATTTCGAGCAGCTCAACCTCCAGGTCGGCTTGCTGACGGAGAAGGAGGTTACCAAGGCACTCCAACTCCTGCGCGCGGTGTGCATCAAGCTCGAAATTTCCGAGCCGCTGGGCGACGCGGAATTGTCGGAGATGAGCCAGGTGACCTCGGTCGGGTACTTGGCGGACCGCATCCTGGAGGAGATGGAGCCCAAGGAGTGAGGCTTTTCCCGCGCGTCTTTCCCCTCCCACCCCTCCTATAATTCACTTGGCCCCGCAAGGGCCGGGGAGAGTGAGCGATGTTTCTGCAAACGGGCTTGACCCTTGAAACGACTTTGAAAGAACAACTCGAAAAACAATACGGTGTCGTCCTGGCCAGCCGGGAAGAATGGGACCACCGCTACAAGCTCGATTTCATCGTCTATGCCATGGCACATATGAACCGGATACCCGCGACCGGCGTCCAGGTCACGCAGAAGCTCGACGATATGGGAAAAATTACCGAATTTCTTAGCGTCAATCAGACTGCCTTCCGCGTCGCGGACCGGATCGTGTATCTCGAGATAGAAACCGGTTTCGACGAGAAACATGTCGGCGAGTCCGTCTTCGCACTCTTGCGGCAGATTCAGCTGGATCAGAGCGTCCGCTCCGTCGAAACAGTCTATGTCCGCCTTTGCTCGGACCTAACTCATCGCATAGAAAATCTACGCAAGCACATTGAAACCTATGTTCAGGAGAAGAAAGCTGCGGCCGCGAAATCTCCGGTAACCATCGACGGCCAGGCGCTGGCGCAGGCCATGCGGGGCGATAAGGCCACCGCCGTTCCGCCTCCCAGAGAGGCCGTCGAAGCCGTCATGACTAACTACAATCCGGGTAAGGGAATCGGTTTCGCCACAACCAAGAACAGCGAAGTCTTCTTCATCCATGTTTCCAACATCGTGGACCCCTCTCTTCGAGAAAGACTGATCGCCTATTCCGGCGCGAACGACGTCAAGCTCGACCAGCCTGTCGCTTTCAGAAACGGCGGCAAAACCCGGCCCGATGCCCGCTACCCCGAAGCGTTCAAAATCGTTGCATTAAGCTGACCGCGTCTAAGTTTCAGCGGGCCTGCCTCCCGGCTGGACAGGCTCCCGCCTGAAGCGGGCTCGCGAGGACTGCCGAAGCCGAGAAAGTCTTTGTGAGACCGCTTCTCGGCCTCTACCCTTCGAAAACTACCCGTCCCTCACGGATCGTCCGCCGCACCTTCCCGTGTAAGTTCCAACCATCGAATGGCGAGTTCTTTGACTTACTCATCGACCCTGCCGCCGAGTAGGTCCAACTCGCCGACGGGTCGAACACGACTAAGTCCCCGGAAGCCCCGAAGGCCAGCGAGCCGCCGGCGAGCCCCAGCACCCGCGCCGGTTCCGAGGTGAGCAGGCCCAGCACCCGGCCGAGCGGCATCCCTCGCTCCCCATGTAGCACGCGCAGCGCCAGCCCGAGCGCCGTTTCGAGGCCCGTGATCCCGTTCGGCGCGCGCTCGAACTCCTGCCTCTTTTCCCATGAAGCGTGCGGCGCGTGGTCGGTCGCGAGGCAATCGACCGTCCCGTCCAGCAATCCCTCGATCACTGCCAAACGGTCCTGCTCCGCCCGCAGCGGTGGGTTCATCTTGGCGAGCGTGTTGTAGCCCCGGACCGCTTGCTCATTTAGGGCGAAATGGTGCGGCGCGACCTCGCAGGTCACCCCAAGCCCTTCCCGTTTGGCCGCCCGGATCGCGTCCAACGCCCGTGCCGTGGAAACGTGCTGCACGTGCAAGCGCGCCCCGATGCCCTCGGCCCGCAGTTCGCGCAGCAGGCGCAGATCCCGCTCGACGAGGCCCGACTCCGCCTCGACCGGCATGCCGCGCAGCCCCATCCTGAAGGCGAGCGCGCCC
>CAXTTW010000256.1:0-4442 GCA_964247255.1 uncultured Acidobacteriaceae bacterium | reverse complement strand
CCGCTACGCCGCGGTGATCCTCGATCGCGCACGCGCTTCGTCGTTCCTGAAGGCTGAGCAGGCCCGGCCGCTTACCGGAGAGGAGCGGACCCAAGCGCTCCAGCTGCTCGAACTCGTTCGTCACGCGCAGCTGATGTACACCTCCTGCGGCTGGTTCTTCGACGACATTGCCGGAATCGAAACCGTGCAGATCGTCGCATACGCCGCCCGCGTGCTCGAGTTGGCCGGACGCCTGTTCGGCTCCGAAGGCACTGCGCTTGAAGCTCCCTTCCTGGCCGAGCTGGCCCTGGCGCGGAGCAACGACCCAGCCGAGGGCTCGGGCGCGGACATCTACCTGAAACGCGCGAACGCGGCCAAGGTCGGCCTGGTGGAGGTCGCGGCTCACTACGCCATCTCGTCGGTTTTTCGCCCCTACCCGGAGCGCGCCCGGGTGTTCTGCTTCGAGGTGAACCGGCTCACCGAAGCCGCCCAAACCTCGGGCCGCGGCCGCCTGCTCGCGGGCGAGGCCGAAATCCGCTCGACCCTGACCCACGAGCGCGCGCGAGTGTTCTACGCCGTGCTGCACTTCGGCGATCAGAACCTCGCGGCAGGGGTGCGGCTGCTTGGCGAGGGCTCCACGCACGCCCGGTTCCTTGAAGAAGCCAGGGCGGCCCTGCTGCGAGCCGACCTCCCGCTGGTCATCCGTCTGTTCGACCGCGCGTTTGCCCCCACCTACACTATCCGCTCGCTGTTTACCGACGAGCAGCGCTGGGCCGTCAACCTGATCCTGAATCAAACTGTCGCTGCGGCCGAGGAGAATCTGGTCCGGCTCTACGACGACCACGCCTCGCTGCTGCACTTCTTGTCGCAGGCGGAGGTACCGCGCCCGTCCGCGCTCGCCTTGGCCGCGAACTTCACCCTGAACCTGCTGGTCAAGCGCGCCCTGGCCGCCGACCCCATCGACACAGCCCAGCTGCGCTCAGCCCTGGCCCTTGCCGCCGAGGACCGCGTCGAGCTGGACCGGCAGGAACTGAGCTTTGTGGCCGACCGCCGCATGGGCGAGGCCATGGCTGCCTTTGCCGCCCGTCCGGCGGACCTCGCCGCGCTCGAAAACGCGCTCGCCGTCGCGGAAGCGCTGCGGCTGCTGCCCTTCCAGGCCAATATCTGGCAGGCGCAGAACCTGTGGCACGCGCTCGCGTCCGCGCAGGTTCCTGTCGCGGACGGCGCGCTGTTTGGGCAGCTTGGGGAGGCGCTCGCGATCGCGACCGAGAGCGTTTTGAAGGGCTGAGGCATCAGTACGGGCGCGAGTGGCCGCAGCTCGCGCCTACGATCCGGGAGCTCTCCGACGGAATCAGGTCCTTCCGAGGGGAGCGAACAAGCTGATTTTTTCCGAGGCGCGGGAGAAGCAGATCCTTTCTCGCTTCGAACATCTGAGGACGAACCCATGCTTACCTAGCCTTCCTCCGCCAGCGCGGGCCCGCGCGTCGCGTCCAGTCCCGCGACCGGCTCCAGCTTCACCGGCGCGCCCGTCTCCGCCGCCCGGTAGATCGCCGCCATCAGCTTCTGGTCCTGCAAGCCTTCGGCCCCGCCGGTGCGCGGCTTGCGCCCGGTCCGCACGCACTCGGCGAAGTGGTCCATCTCGAGCGCGAACTGGTCTTTGGGCGAGAGGCTGTACTCGCTCGCCGCCGTGCCCTGCCCTTCGCGCCGCTGCACGGTCAATTTTTGCCCGTGATAGGAGAACGCATTGTCCATGCGCGCCCAGGCCTCGGTCCCCAAAACCTCGTACTGCCGCAGCTCGTGCGAGCTGTAGCTGGAGGTACACATCGCGACCACCCCGGACGGGAACCGCATCGTGAACTGGACCAGATCCTCCACCTCCCGGAACCGGGGATCGCCCGCGGGCGAGTGCGTGCGCGCCGTGATCTCCACCGGCTCCTCCCCGAGCAGCGCGCGCACCGTGTTCAGGTCATACAAGCCGATGTCGGGCAGCGAGCCACCGCCGGCGAGCTTCTTTACGCACCGCCACTGCTTGGGGTCGCCGATGTTTTGGGTGTTCACCGCCTGAATCGCGCGCACCGTGCCCAGCTTGCCGCCGCGCACCATCGCCCCCAGCAGGCGGTTGTAGGGCTCGTACTGGATGCGGTAGGCCACCATGAGCTGGACCCTGGCCGCCTCGCAGGCCGCGATCATCGCTTCGGCATCCTCGGGCGAAACGGTCATCGGCTTCTCGCACAGCACGTGCTTGCCGATCTTCGCCGCCCGCTCGGTGTACTCGCGGTGCAGCGCGTTCGGCAGCACAATGTAGACCGCCTCGGTCTCGGGGTCGTCCCTGAGCTGCTCCATCTGCTCGTACCCCAGCACCTTCGGGATCCCGTACTGCGCCGCGAGCGCCTTTGCCTTCGCGGGGTCGCCGCTGACCAGCGCCGTGGGCCGGCAGTGCTTCGCTGAGCCGAACGCAGGAAGGATCTGCTCGACGCTCAAACGGCCCAGCCCCACTATCGCGAAGCCCACCCGCTTCGCCGGCGAGTCAGGGTTGGGGGGCATGCCGGAGGGCGCTTCGGTATCCGCGTCCTCGCTTGGGAAGGCGATTTTGGCCCCTTGCGCCTTGCCCCGGTCTACCTGTGGAACGGCCTGGGCCTGCGCGGCGGAACTCAGGACGGCCCCGGCGACACCCAGGCCGCCCCGCTTCAGCAGTGTTCTCCGGTCCAAAACTCCCTTGCCCATGCCCGTCTCCTCCTGCGCGTTAGGATGCGAAGGGCGGGAAAGTCTCCAGGAAACGCATCTTCGCCGCCCCGCAAAAGCTCTCTTGCGAGGACCCGCACGAAGCGTCCCAATCCGGTACAAAGACCATCCCGAAACGCGCGAAGGCCATCCCAATCAGCCGAACAAGGAAGGGGAATTCCACATGCAAACACCGCTCAAGACACTCACGCTCGCCGCGGCACTGATTGCCGTCGGCGGCACGGCAGCGCTCGCTCAAAACGGCTACGGCAACCAAGGAGGCTACCAGGGAAGCAACGGGAGCCAGTACGACAACGACCATTGGGGCCGCGGCCCGCAAGGCTATGCGAACGACTACCCGGAGCAAGGCGGCCCGCAAATCGGCGCGCGTCAGGGCTGGCAGGAAGGGTTCCGCATGGGCGAGTCCGACCGGCAGCACGGCCACAGCTTCCGCCCCACGCAGCTGGACGAGTACAAGCACATTCCCGACGCCCCGCGCGGCTACAACAAGGACCAGTTCAAGAACGACTACCGCCAGGCTTTCGTGAAGGGCTACTCGCGCGGCTACGGGCGCTGATAGGGGCGGGCGGATCCGGTTTCGGGGTCATCCTGACGAGCGGGGCAAGGAAAGACCTGCTTTCTCGGCGGCGCGGACGTAAAAGCAGGCCCTTCGCTTTGTTCAGCATGACCCGAAGTCGACCTTGCACGCCACCCATGGCTGAGCAGCGGCGCTTGCTCCGAAGAACCTGCTTCGCTGCGAATAGAGGGCGGGAAGCGCTCCCTTTGGCGTTTCGCTTCTCAGGGTGCCCCTTGCGAAAACTCGGGAGATCGCCCTCCAGCACTCCACCGCAGCCCCGCCCCAAGCCAGCACGCGTAGACTGGAAGTCGCCATGACGACCAACACCGTTCCCGACACTGCCTCCGTTCTCCGGCAAGCCGCTGCCGCCGCCGGCCTCGCCGCCCCGGAGGTCCTGCCCGGCCACGACACCCAAGGAGCCCCGACCACTCGGCTTCAGTTCGAGCGGGGGCTGTCCATCCAGGTTTCCGACGCCTTCGCCCCGTCCTCGACCCCCTTGCAGGCCGGCCTCGCCGCGTACTTCCAGGCCATGCGCGCCCGGCTCGGCAACCCCGACCCCGAGCTGTATGTCACCGCCACCGGTATTCCGCTTCGCCTGACCGGCTTCGAGTGGCCGTTCCACCGCTCCAAATCCGGAGCGGACACCTACCTGGTCCACGGCCTGGCCCGGCTCGCCGATGCCGCCGACTCGCCGCTCCATGCCAAGCTGTCCGCCAGCATGACCGTGACCTTCGCCGAGATCGTCGACTCCCCCGAACAGCCTTTCTGCGAGGACTTCGTCTACAACGCAATCCGCAAGACCTTCGACTACGGCCAGCTCGAGCTGGTCAAGAGCGGCAACCGCCAGCCCGTGCCCGTCACCACGCGCTACTACTCGCGCTGGGGCAAGCACTTCCAGTTCACCGACTCCACCCCGAAGTCGCGGGAGGCTTTCCTCGCGCTCAAGGCATTCTGGCTTTCCGGCGTCCACGGCGGCAGCGGCAGCGCCCAGAGTGACTATGCCCCCGTCTGGCTGACCGACCCGCGGGACGCACAGTACCTGAACACCACCCCAGCGGAGCTTGCAAAACATCTCCAGGCACTAGCCCAAGCCGGCCTCGTCGCCCCTGCGGCGGACGGCTTCGCCGCCGCCACCCCTGCCCTGCTGGCCCGCGAACCCGAGTAC
>CAXTTW010000255.1:0-4447 GCA_964247255.1 uncultured Acidobacteriaceae bacterium | reverse complement strand
TTCCCGATCGGCGCCGGTTCGGCCGCCAACGTGCAAGCAGGAGCTCCGCCAAGCCGATGAAAACGCCGACCCCTACCAAGCAGCCCATTCTTTCCGCCCTCCGCGCTTCCGGCGACTGGGTCGTGCCCATCGCGGCGGTCGCCATGCTGTTCGTCATGCTGGTACCGCTGCCGGGCTTCGTGCTCGACCTGCTGCTGACCATTTCGATCACCGCCTCGGTACTGGTGCTGCTCACCGCGATCCAGATCCTCAAGCCGGTGCAGTTTTCCGTCTTCCCCTCGCTGCTTCTGCTGCTCACTCTCATGCGGCTCTCATTGGACCTGGCGAGCACGCGCCGCATCCTGCTCCACGGCTCGGACGGGCCTTCCGCCGCGGGCCATGTCATCGAGGCGTTCGGGCAGTTCGTGGTGGGCGGCAACTACATCGTCGGCTTCGTTCTCTTTCTGGCTCTCACCGCGATCCAATATCTGGTCATCAGCCATGGCGCGGTCCGGACCGCGGAGGTCACGGCGCGATTCACGCTCGACGCCATGCCCGGTAAGCAGCTTGCGATCGACGCCGACCTGAACGCCGGGCTCATCAACGAGCAGCAGGCCCGCAAGCGCCGCGCCGCCGTGAGCCAGGAGGCCGAGTTTTGCGGAGCCATGGACGGCGCGGCCCGCTTTTCGCAGCGCGATTCGCTGGCCACCATCATGATCATGGCGATCAACATCATCGCCGGCTTCCTGATCGGGGTCTTCCAGCAGGGCATTCCGTTCGACCAGGCGCTTAAAACCTACACCATCCTGACGGTTGGCGACGGCCTGGTCGCGATCCTGCCATCGCTGCTGGTGTCGGTCGCCGGGGGCATCGTGGTGACGCGCGCGGCCAGCAAGGATTCGCTGGGCGTCAACGTGAGCCGGCAGATTCTGGGCTCGCCGCGGCTGCTGCGGATCGCGGGCGGCGTCCTGTGCGCGCTGGGGCTGATCCCCGGGCTGCCCAAGCTGGCGTTCTTCGCGCTGGGCGGCGTGTTGTTCTTCGCCGCCTACAAGATGAGGGACGAGCCCAGCCTCCAAGAAGTCGAGGATGCCCCGGCGCAGCCCATGCTCGGCGCGGGCGGCGCTCCGGCGGCGGGCGCGGGCGACCCAATGGACGCCGTACTGAAGCTCGACGAGCTGATGCTGGAGGTGGGCGCGAACCTGGTCCCGATGGTGGACGCGGCGCAAGGCGGCCAGCTGCTCAATCGCATCAAGACCATGCGCAAGTCGCTCGCCCAGCAGCTCGGCTTCTTGGTCCCGTCCATCCACATCACGGACAATCTCGGCCTCAAGCCCGGCGAGTACTGCATCTCGCTGCGAGGGACGGAGATCGCCCGTGCCGAGCTGCGCCGCGCCCAGCTGCTCGCCATCCACTCCGACCCGCAGCCACCGGCTCTTCCGGGGATAGAGACGATCGAACCCGCATTTGGAACCCCCGCCCGCTGGATCGGGCCCGAACAGCAGGCGCAGGCCATTGCGCTCGGCTATGCGGTGGTCGATGCGACCTCGGTCTTGGCGGCGCACCTGGCGGAGCTGATCCGCCGCAACGCTCATGAACTTCTCACCCGGTCCGAGACCAAGCGCCTCGTCGACCGCGTCAACGACACCCATCCCAAGCTGGTCGACGAGCTGATCCCCAAGCTGATGAGCCTCGGCGAAGTCCAGAAGACGCTGCAGGCGCTCCTGCGCGAGCAGGTTTCGATCCGCGACCTCGGCTCCATCCTCGAAGCCCTGGTGGATACGAGCACCGCCAACAAGAACCCCATCGCGCTGGTGGAAGCGGCCCGCCACGCGATCGGGCGCTCGCTCGTACACCCTTTGCTCGACGACACGGGCGCGCTCAAGGTGGTCACGCTCGACGCCGCGCTTGAGGAAGAATGCATGCGCGCCGCCAACAGTAACGGGAGCCCGTCGCCCAGCGGCGCGCTGCAGGTGAGTGTGGCCCGCAAAGTGCTTGACAGTTTGCGTACGACGTTTGGGGACACCATCGGCAACGCGCCGCCCATCCTTTTGTGCGCCTCGCCCGGGCGGTTCTACCTGCGGCGGCTCATGGAGCCGTTTCTGCCCAAGCTGGTGGTTATCGCACCCACGGAAATCCCGCCGATGACGGCGGTGCAGTCGGTCGGCATAGTTCGTTAGCTCGTTAGAGGCAGCGATTAGCAAGCGGTGAGAAAGGCATGAGGGCATGATGGGAACACAACCAACTACGGGAACGTACCGCGCCGCGGCGGCGGGATTCGGCGAGGGTGTCGGCGAAGGCTTCGGCGAGGGCGAGGCGCTCCGCAACCAGATGGTTCTGGACGAGCTGCCGCAAGTCCAGTTCATCGCCGCGCGCATCCTGGAGCGCCTGCCCGCGAACGTGCAGCTTGAAGACCTGGTGAGCGCCGGGGTGCTCGGCCTGCTGGAGGCCTACCAGCATTACGACCCGGCGCGCAACGCGCAATTCAAGACCTTCGCGCGGTTCCGCATCCGCGGAGCGATCCTGGACAGCCTGCGCAACCTGGACTGGGGTTCGCGCAATATGCGCCGCAAGGCCCGGGACATCACCGACTCGCGGGCCCGTCTGGAAGCCGTTCTGGGCCGAGCGCCCTCCAACGAGGAGATCGCCAGGGAACTGCACATCTCGCTCGACCAACTGGAAACCACAATGAGCCGGATCGACGGGCTTTATATCGTCGAGCAGCGCACCGCGCCATTTGGGGAAAGCGGGGAAGTCGAGGATCTAATCGAGTCCGCCCCGGGCAACGAGCTGAACCCGTTCTACCTGTGCCTGCGCGCCGAAAACAAGGAGCATCTGGCCCGCGCCATCGCCGCCCTGAACGAGCGTGAACAGCTCATCCTTTCGCTCTACTACAAGGAGGAGCTGACCATGAAGGAAGTTTCCGAGGTGGTCGGGGTCGCGCTGTCCCGCGTGTCGCAGATCCACAACGCCGCCATCGCGAAGCTGCGCGTCGCGCTCCGGTCCACCTACCAGCGCCCGCTTGCCGGCGTGCAGCCGCGCATCGCCGCAAGCGCCGGAGCCGCCTGCTGAAGCGGTTCTCCTCCGCCATTACGCCGAAGCTACAGAACTTCACGCGGCTTTTCCGTCGAGAGAAGCCGCTCAGAACACCCTTCGGGACACCACCGAGAGGAGAACCGCTTCTATGACCGCCGCGCGCCAGCAAGCCCCTGCCCAGCGCTCGATCCAGCCCTGCAATTTCCGCTCGGCCGGGCGGCTCTCCAACGAGAGCGCCCGCACCCTCAAAACACTCCACGAAGCCCTGGCGCGCAACCTGATGAACACGCTGGATGTGTACCTGGGCACGGCGCTCGACATCAAGCTGGCCAGCCTGGAGCAGCTCTCGATGGAGGACTATCGCGCCGGCATCCAGCACTCCTCCTACGTGCTGCCGTGCGTGCTGGCGCCCGCCTCGCACTCCCTGGTTCTCGAGATGGACGCCCCGCTGCTGTACTCGATCGTGGACCTGCTGCTGGGCGGCACCGGCGGGGTGACCGAGGGCACGCGCGAGCTGACCGAGATTGACGAGGAGATCGCTCACGGCCTGGCCGCGCTGATCGCCCAGCAGGTAGAGCGCGCCTGGCAGCCGATCGGCGTGTCCGTCGCGCCCGGCGCGGCGGTCCGCCCGTCCATGGTGCACAAGCTGTTTCCGCCGACGGAAAAGGTGCTCGTCGTCCGCTTCGACATCGCCTTAGCCGGGGTTGCCGGGATCTTGCACATCGCGTTCCCCGCGTCCGTCGGCGGTCACCTGGTCCGCAACATCAAGGCCGATCCTGCCGCCGCGCGCGGTCCGGTCCGCTTCTTTCCCCGCTTGCCGCTTGAGGAGCGCATCCTGGACTGCCGATTCACCCTTTCCGGCGGCCTGCCGGAGGTGCGGGTACCCGTCCGCGAACTGGCCGCCCTCGCCGTCGGCCAGGTCTTTCGCCTGGGCGCGCCGGTCGACTCCACCGGACGCCTCGCGCTCGAAGGCAAGCAGTTTTTCGAGGCTGTCCCCGTCCGCAGCGGCAAGAACAAGGCCGTGGAACTGATCACCCCGCTCGAGCAAAGCTCCTGGGCACAGGACTGACGGATCACCCGGAAAGCTCACGAACACTGAAAGGAACGCGCCGCCCATGGAACAAAAGAAGACCCAGGAAGCTCACGCGCAGTTTGCCGCCATCTTCGCTCCCCTTCTTGCTGCCGAGCTAAAGCTGCCGCTCACCCCGTCTGCCCCTCCCCCGCAGGCCGCCGCGTCCATGGGCGAAGCGGCCGCGGTGCTCGCGCTCCAGTTTGAGGGCGCTCTGACGGGCGAGTGTCTGCTGTCCGTCGGGGCCGGCGACGCCCTCCTGCTTACAGCGGCGGTGCCCGGCACCCCCGCCGAGGAGCTGCTCGCCCCCGCTCTCCGCGCGCTCGCCGAGCCGCTGGCCGCCGCGCTGTTCGCCCACTACGGGTC
>CAXTTW010000254.1:0-4454 GCA_964247255.1 uncultured Acidobacteriaceae bacterium | reverse complement strand
GCCCACGCCTGCAGCGAGGACAATTGTGAGCGAAAACGAACGGGCACGCGGCATGGCACATGCAGCGTAGCAGAGGTGCCTCCAAGCGGTCTCACCAGACCGCAACGCCGGTGACGCCCAGGATAGGACCCGCCGCAAAGCGTGGCTCACGACGAGTGCCGAAGCCGAAAAACTGTCGACGAGACCGCGATTCGGCTCAGGAGGAACTGCCGGTCTGCAGCAGGTGCGCGAACGCCGCCTCGATGCCCGGCTGCGCGAACCGGAAGCCCGATGCATCGAGCTTGGCGGGCACGGCCCGGCAGCTGCTCAGCAGGGCTTCGTCGGCAAGCTGCCCGAAGGCAAGCCTGAGCGCGAACGCTGGGGCGGGCAGCACGGCCGGCCGGTGCAGGGCGTGTGCGAGCGCGCGGGTAAACTCTTCGTTGCGCGCGGGATTCGGAGCGACCACATTGACCGGCCCCGTCAGTTCGGGGGTTTTGGCGATGTGGAGCACGGCCGCGAGCACGTCGTCGAGCGTCGCCCAGCTCGTCCACGCCTTGCCGCTGCCCAGCTTGCCGCCGAGCCCCGAGCGAAACAGCGGCAGCATCTGTTTGAGCGCGCCGCCATACGGTGTAAGCACCACGCCGAACCGCATATGGGCGACGCGCATTCCGGCCGAAACAGCCGGCGCGGCCGCGTCCTCCCACGCCTGGCACACGTCTGCCAGGAAGCCGCGCCCGGCGGGGGATTCCTCGATCAGAACCTCCTCGCCGCGCGCCCCGTAGAAGCCGGTAGCGGAGGCCGTGAGGAACGCCTTCGGCGGCCGGCGCAGGCGGGCCAGCGTGAGGGCGAGCGCGCCGGTCGGCTGAGTTCGGCTGTCGAGCACGGTTTTCTTGTACTCCGGGGTCCACCGGTGGGCCGAGATATTCGCTCCTGCCAGATGAATCACCGCGTCGAAGCCTTCCAGCTGTTCCAAGTCCGCGAAAGGCTGGCTCGCGCCGGGCTCCCACAGAATGGTTTCAGGGTCCGCCGGAGCCTGAGCCCCGCTCCTGCCACGAGACGGCCGCTGCACGGCAACTGCCCTCATGCCGGCCGCGCGCGCGGCGGCGCACAGCGCATGGCCGATCATGCCGTTGGCCCCTGTGACGAGGAGGTTCAGCTTCTTTATATCGGAATAAGGCGCGGGGCCCGAGTGGGTGATCATCGATAGGAAGTCCTCCAGAAGGGAAAGCGCGAGAGAAGCGGCGTAAAAAGCTGAAAGGAATACGGCCGTGTGTACCTCGCTGCCGGTTGATTCGTTTTGGGATGCACGTTTCAGTTTACTTACTTTCTGCCAGATAAAGAGTAAGGGCGATATGACCTAACTTGGGACACTTCCTCTCCGTAAGGTGAGGAACACTCAGCGAACGAAGGGCGAAACGAAAAGAATTTCTCCATCATCGGAGTACTTTCGGCATCTATTTCTGTAGCACCAAACCCTTCAAAGCCATACGGTCCCAGGAGGACCCAGGAATGCCCGAACGGAAACTTGCCCCCGAAGAGCTCGAAGTTCCCCTCGCAACGGCAGCAGTCGTGGATGCCGTCGAGGAGAAAGGTTCCATTGACCAGGCCAGCGCCGAGGCTTTTATCGCCGAAAAACGCATCGGCGAACGCATCAAACGTTTGCGGCTGAAGAAATCGATGGGCCTGGTCGAACTCGGGCGGCAAACCGGTCTGTCCGCGAGCTTTCTGTCGCAGCTTGAAACCGGCCGTGTCGTCCCGACCCTCCGTAACCTGGCCCGTATCTCCATCGTGTTCGGCAAGGATCTCAACTACTTCTTCGAAGCCGAGCCGCAGCCCATGTTTCGCGTCCATCGTAAGAAAGAGCGGACGCGCCTGCCGCAGAGCGGGGTCGACAACCCGACGTATTACTTCGAGAGCCTCGGGTTTATGGTCCCGGACCGGCAGCTCGACCCGTACCTCGCCGAGTTCCTGCCCAACCGCAAGGCAAACGAGGTCCGCCCGCACGTCCATCCCGGCCAGGAGTTTCTCTACGTGCTCGACGGCGAACTGGAAATCCGGCACGCGGAGAAGGTCCACGTGTTGGAAGCGGGCGACGGCGTGTATTTCGACGCGAGTTCGCCGCACGCCTACCGTTGCGCGGGCGCGGCAGCGGCCCAGGTCATTATCGTGACCATGCACCAGCAGCAGGCGCAGCATGCCCAAAATACGGTGCGTCCCTTGAACGTGGCCCGGACCCCCGGTGCCACGCTCAACGCCGGCAGCGGCGGCTCGCTGGGCTTCAAACAGGCCGGCAACACCCACCCGGCGGTCCATGCGCCGCGCGGCAACGGAGCCGGCGCCAGCCTGTAAGTGAGTGTGCAAACGGCGAAGCGGCAGGGGGTTCCGGCCTCCTGTCGCTTTTTCGCGCGCTAGACCTCGGCCCCGCCGGTACACTGGACCGGTCGTCCAGACTGTACCTTTACGGGGTCCGCTTGCCTTTTTTCCGCTCGTTGCCACTTATTCTCCTGCTCTGCACCGCTCCGCTGCACGCTCAGCGGCCGTCTCCCTGGACGGTTCACGACATCTACTACGGCTCCGGCAAACCGGCCGGGCCGCCCGCGCCGTCCAAGACCGACTGGTCGCCCGACGGCAAGCTGTTCAGCTATCGCGCGTCCGATGGCTCGCTGAGCGCAATCTCGCTCGAAACCGGTAAGAGCGCCGTGTTGACGCCGGCGGCCAAGCTGGCCGGCATCGCCGCGCGCCCAGTGAGCGAGAAAGACCGCGACCACCGGGCACGGTACGCGCAGAAGCCTTACTTCTGGTCGCCGGACGGGTCGGCCGTGCTGTTCGACGAGGATGGAACGCTCTGGCTCGATACGCTCAAAACGGGCGAGGTCCGGCAGGTCGGGGACACTGGCCAGGGCTCCGGAGATGATGTCCAATGGTCACCCGACGGCAGGCTCCTCAGCTATCTCCACGACGGCAACCTATACGCGCTCGTGCCCGGCGGCCCGCCGGTCGCGCTCACCGCGGACACGGACAAGAACCTCCGCAACGGCGAGGTGGACTGGGTATACCTTGAGGAACTCAAGGCGCGGTCGAACTACAGCTGGGCTCCGGACTCTAAACACTTGGCCTACATCCAGATGGATGAAACGGAGGTGCCGGCGTACCCGCTCACGGACTGGATCCCGGCGCACGCGGTGGTGGATGAGCAGAAGTATCCGCAGCCGGGCGATGCGAACCCGTCGGTGCGGGTCGGGGTCGTCGCTGCCGAAGGCGGTCCGACCCGCTGGATCGCCCTGCCCGCGGCCGAGGTCCGGCCCAACCAGGACTACATCCCGCGCGCGGGCTGGCTCGATGCTCAGACGGTATGGATCGAGACCCTGCGCCGCGACCACAAGCACCTGGACATCTGGTTTGCCGATGCGGTGTCCGGGGAGGCGCATCGCGCGCTGGCGTTGACCGACGCGAAGTTCTTCGATGAAAACTACGATCTGAACTTCACCCTGCCCGGCCACCTGCTGCTGCGCTCGTGGCGCACGGGCTATACCCACCTGGACCACTACACCTACACGCGGACGAACCACGGCGCGGGCGGCTTAGAGCTTGCGGGTCAGCTCGAGGACGGGCCCTACGAGGTCACGGACCTGGAAGCGGTTGTTCCCGGCGGGCCCGGCGGGGCGACGGTCTACTACACGAGCAAGGAGGGCAGCTCGAACGGCCAGCAGATGTGGAGCGTCGGGCTGGACGGAACCGGCAAGCGGCGGCTCACGGAGGCTTCCGGCACGCACAAGACCGCCTTCGCCGACGGGAAAGCGAGCTTCACGGATACGCACTCCGACCTGCGGACCCCGCCCTCGCTCGACTTGTGCCGGGTGCGCGCGGGCGCGCCGGTCTGCACGCAGCTTTGGAAGGACAACTCCGCCGCAGGCCACGCGGTGCACGCGCCGGAGCTGCTGACGCTGAAAGCCGCCGACGGCACCACGACCCTCTACGCGACGCTGCTGATGCCCGAGGGCGCGTCCGCCCCGGCGAGCGTTCCGCTCATCACCAACCCCTACGGCGGCCCCGGCGTCGCCACTGTCGCCGACAGCTGGGGCGGGCAGAGCCTGTACTTCGACCAGCTGCTCACCGAGCATGGCTATGCCGTGCTCCACGTCGACAACCGCGGTATGGGCGGGCGCGGCCGCGCGTTCGAGCAGGCTGCCTACCGCGACTTCGGCAAAGTCCAGCTCGCCGATCAGTTAGCCGCGCTCGACCAGGTGCTCGCACGCTACCCGCAACTCGACAAAGACCGCCTGGGCTGGTGGGGCTGGAGCTGGGGCGGCACCTTTACGCTTAACGCCCTGACTCACTCGACGCGCTTCCGCGCGGGGGTTTCAGTCGCGCCCGTGACCGATTTCCGCGACTACGACTCGATCTACACGGAGCGCTACCTCGGTCTGCCTGCGGCCGAGTCTGGCGTTTATGATGCGTCCGCCGCGCTTGGCAGC
>CAXTTW010000253.1:0-4540 GCA_964247255.1 uncultured Acidobacteriaceae bacterium | reverse complement strand
GAACACGAGGTTCGCTCCCCATTGGAGCGTCTCCCCCACATACTGCAGGTCAAGGCAAAACGCGCGTACCTGCTCGGCGTCCATCCCGCTTCTCCCTCTACTGCAGCTGAAAGCTCTGCTGGATGTTGATTCGCATGGGTATGGCTTTGCCGTCCAGCATCGCCGGTCTGAATCGAAACTTCTTTACCGCTTCAACAGTTTTCTCATCGTAATCGGGTCTTAAGGACCTTTCAATGATGATGGTGTCGGCCTTCCCGTTGAGTTCGACGACGACTCTGAATACACAAACTCCAGCGATTCGGTTCTTTCGTGGAAATTGAGCCTCGACTGCGTGCGTCAGCTTTGGAGGACTGACCCGGCCTGCTTCAATCGAGCCTGGCTCCGCAGCGTTCCTGTCAACTGGCTCAAGGACCCCATCTTGCACGCGGTACGTGGGCTGCATCCTCGCGTTTGCTGTTGCGGGTGCGTCCTGGCCTGATAGTTCCGCCGCCCCGCAAGCTGCTGTGAGGAAGATGCACGCCGACAAGATCTTGTCCCGTGCCATCTTTTGCCCCCCTTCAATTCAAAAGCCAAGTTTAGCCGGGAAGCACCGACCAGGCCTACCGGCCCTTTCAGTCCCTCTTCGCTGCGCCGCGCCCCTCGTTCTCCACACCCCCGAGCAAAAGTGGGCATCCCGGTACACGTGGAAATTCCGTCCTCCCCGACTCCGCGTACCGCAAGGCTCGAACCCTGTTTTCCTCCCGGCCGCCCCGCTTCCCACACGCTCCGGCCGCAGCCCTGTGCGGAACCGGGAACACCCGGCACCCATCCCGTCCTGCGTACCCGGCGTTCCCTGTTTCCCTCTTTTTCCACCTCGTTTTTAGAAAACCCGTCCCTTGCAGAAACGCGCGCCTGCAAGCCTCGGGACCGGATTTCCAGCTTTCCACGCTCAACGGTTACGGCCCCTGTTTTTGCTCATTCTTGAAAAAGATCAAAAGCAGAAACCGTCGCGCTTCAAGCTGGCACGCCCTTCCCGTTTTGGCGCCGCGCTTTCCCTCAAACGGCCCCTCGCTTTTCACAGTGGGCAGCAACGGAGTTCCGCCTCTAAAATGAAGAAGCACCCAGGAGAGCGCAGCCATGGCCGAAGCCGGTCTCGAACTCGAACAAGCCGAAGAAGCAGCCCTGCCCAAGCCGGCCCCGGTCAACAACGCCGCCATGGAAATCTCGGTCTCCCGCGCCGAGCTCCTCCGCGAGCTCACCGCCGCCCAGTCCGTGGTCGAGCGCAAAACCACCATCCCCATCCTGTCTAACTTCCTCTTCGAAGCGGACGGCGAGAAACTCGGCATCACCGCCACCGACCTTGACCAGAGCCTCCGTACCGCCTGCAACGCCAAGGTCAAAAAGCCCGGTGCCTGCACCGTTCCGGCGCGCAAGCTCTACGACTACATCAAGCTGCTTCCTGACGGCGAAGTCTCCATCAAACTGATGGACAACCACTGGGTCCAGATCCGCGCCGGACGCTCCAACACCAAGATGGTCGGCATGGCCCGCGCCAACTTTCCCCAGGTTCCGGAGTTTCCCGTCGGCGCCGGCACCCGCATCCCCGCCCTTTCGCTCCGCAATATGATCGCGAAAACCATCTTCGCCATCTCCAACGAGGAGTCCCGCTACACCCTCAACGGAGCCCTGCTCATCCTTAAGTCCGAGTCGCTCGCCATGGTCGCCACCGACGGCCACCGCCTCGCCTTTATCGAGAAAACCGGCGAAAACCTCCAAAACGTCACCGGCGAACGCAAGGTCCTTATTCCGCGCAAAGCTCTTCACGAGCTCCAGGGCCTGCTCAGCAACACCGAGGCGACCGAGATTGAGTTCGCCGACGACGAGCACCAGCTTTACTTCCGCATCGGCCCGCGCGTGCTCACCTCACGCAAGCTTTCCGGCAACTTCCCCGCCTACGAGGCCGTGCTGCCCCGCGACAACTCCAAGTTTCTCGTTGTTCGGGCCGAGGAGCTCCAGCAGTCCATCCTGCGCGTTGCCCAGTTCGCCGACGAGCGGTCCGGCGCGATCAAGATCCGCATGGAGTCCAACGAGCTCCGCATCTCCTCCTCATCCAACGAAACCGGCGAAAGCGAGGACGTGCTCGAAACCCCCTACAACTTCGACCCCATCGTCGTCGGCTTCAACTCCCAGTACCTGCTCGACTTCCTCAAGGCCGTCGGCTCGGGCGGGGAGGTTCGGCTCGAGTTCAAGGATTCTCAGTCCGCCGGGCAAATGCGCCCCGAAGACGCCCAAGACGAAACCCGCTACCGGTATATCATCATGCCAATGCGCATCTGAACCGGCTCGTCCAGGCCGGAGCCACCTTTAGGAGCACGTTTGACACCGCGAGCCGTCGGCATCTTCTCTCTCATTTTTGCGGCAGTCCTGTTCGCCGAGTGGTTCCAGTACCTTCGCGGGTTCGACACCAGCGCCTGGCCCGCGAGCAACTGGGCCCTGCTCGCCTTCATTATCCTGGCCGAAGCCGCCGCGGTCGCCATCATCACCCGCACCGTCGACCGCTCCCTGCCCGACACCGGCTCTCGCGTTGCCAAGGATACGCGCCAGCCGAAGCGGACCTCCTCGCGAAGGTAACCTCGCCCCCCCCCGGAGGACGGTTAGGACGGGGCGGACAGTTCCGAGCCATGCTTCTCGCCCTGTCACTCCAACGATAAAACGACAGGCGCCGAGACGGTTCTCTGATGCGGTGAAGCGCAAGGCCACTTCCTGCGACTTGTACGCGGCCGTGTAAGCCGCGCCGGCGGCGGTTTGTCCTCCAACTCCCCCTCGGGGGAAACTACCCCGGACCGGCGAGCGCGGCGAAACGTAGCCGATAGCACCGCGCCCGGCGCTTGCTAGGCGCTGCGTCGTTGCTCGCGCAAAATCCGCGCCGCGCGCCGCCACGCCAGCACGACATAGCCGCCCCGCCGCCGCCAAGCCTTGGCACGGGCGGCCCGCTTGGTATTCTGCGCGGCCAGCCAGGGAAACGCGCGCGGCTCCGTCCTGGGCCGGCGGGGGTTCTCGAAGACCAGAATGTACGCGTAGCGAGGCGCGCCGGAGTGGTTCGCGCCCGCTCCGTGGATCGTGCGCCCGCCGTGCACCGTGCAGGACCCGAGCGGGAGTGGGCAGCTGACCGCTTCCCGCGGATCGAAGCCGGAGATGCACTCCACCACGTGTACCCTTGCATCGCCCCCGGGCGAGCCGTGCGGCAGAACCTGGTCGAGGGCTGTGCCGCGAAGAAAGCGCATGCAGCCGTTCTCGTCGTCGACCGGTTGCAGAGGCACCCAAATGCTGATCTCCTCGTAATGAAACATCGGGTCGTGAAAGGCTTCGTCTTGGTGCCACGGGGTCACCGCGCCGTCGTGCGCCGGCTTCTTGATCACGTGGTCGAAAACAAAGGCCGCCTCGGGCCCCAGCAGTTCCTTCGCGAGCGCGTGCGCGTTGCGGAACACCGCCGTTTGCTCCAGCGCGGGCGCAAAGGTGCGCGGGGCCAGGATCTGCGGCAGCTTCGGCTTCTCGGCCTCGCCTTCCGCGCCCGCCATATCGAATTGCCGGCCTTCCTTGAAGCCCACGCGCTTCTCGAACAAGGGCTCAACCAGATCCTTTACGCGGGCCGCACCCTCGCGGTCGGTAAGCCCGTGTACGACGAGAAAGCCGTCGTCGGCCAAGAAGCGCCGGGCCTCGGCGCGCTCAAACGATGTGTCAGACCAGACCACTTCCGCCGCCTGCGTCTTCCCTGCTTCGTACTTCGTTTCTGCCTGTGCAAGCATCCGGTTCCCACTCCTTGTTCAACTTCATCGTCAGGACGGGAGAAAACTTGAGCCATGCACGGAAATTTTTTAATGTCCTCATCCCGGCATCCGCTCCAACCTGTGCAGGGTTGACGCCGTGCGCCTTGGCTACCTGGACGAAACTCCTCTCTCGGATCAGCACCATGGTCATCGCCGGCCCCTGGCGCACCTACCTCTTCGACCTCGACCAAGCCGCTCAGCACGACACCCCTCAAAGCCCCGCCGTCGTGCAGCTCACGGGCATTTACCGCAACCTTCTGCGCCAAGAGGTCGAGGTGTAAGTCGATTGCCGCATTTGGGACAGTTAGAAAGGCAGACATTTACCCACCTACCTGCCGTCCTGCATTGACAACTTAGCTGCTACAAGCATGATTTGAGGAAGCGCTGACTGTAAAAGTCAAACGGTAGTGATGTGTTGCAGCATGACTCACCTGGTTTGAAGCACTCGGCGTCTGCGCCGTGCAAACTGTCGCCAGACTCAAGACTACCGGCCCCACATTCATACGTGACGCGCCTACAATTGCTGCCTCGACTCAGCATTGCATGACAGCGTAAGCGTGGATGAACAGAGTTCACCGGAACCAACCCTCACTGCCGCAGCTCCACAATCGTCGCCCCCTGCCCCCCTTCGTACTGGTCCGCCTCCGTCACCGTCGCCACATGCGGATGCCGATGGAGCGCCGCCCGCAGCGTCCGCCGCAAAACCCCCATCCCCGTCCCGTGCACCACCCGCA
>CAXTTW010000252.1:0-4544 GCA_964247255.1 uncultured Acidobacteriaceae bacterium | reverse complement strand
GCCTCGGCCCCCAGCCGCGAATCCTCGTCGCACTCGAACATATAGACCGACGCGTGATCGAGCGGGGCTTCCGCGAGCCGCGCGACCGAGTAGACCCAGCTGGCCCCAGTCTGCCCTGGCAGCCCGGCGATCAGATCGGCGGAAACATGCGCGACCCCCGCCGCGCGCATCCGCTCCATCTCCGCCAGTGCTTCGGCTCCGGAGTGGGTCCGGGCGGTCGCCCGCGCCTCACCGTCCACGAAGGACTGTACCCCGAAGGAGACCCGGTTGACCCCGCAGGCCATCGCCGCCTCCAGGGTGGCGGGCGAAAGCTGCAGCGGTGCCGCTTCGAGGGTGATCTCGGCATCGGGAGCTACATCGAACTCCGCCCGGATCGCCGCGAACAAGTCCCGCACGAGCTCCGGCGGCAGCAGCGAGGGCGTCCCTCCGCCCAGGTAGACGGTATCCACAAAGCGCGGCAGCACCAGCTCCCGCGCCTCAGCCCAGCCGCGCGCCCCGCGCAGCTGCCGGACCATGGCCGCGACATAGGCAGGCATTGCCGACGCGGGGTACACCCCGGAAGCAAAGTTGCAGAAGGTACACTTGGCCCGGCAAAACGGGACGGAGATGTAAACACCCAGCGGGGACACCTTACTTCAGACGCTCTTTCAAGTTGGCGATCTCGGCGTCGTGCTTGCGCTGTTCCCCGTAAAACCGCGTGTAGCCTTCGCCGAGCTTTCCGATCAGAGAGCGCACTTCCTTTACATCCTCACGCATGTCCTTCAGATCAGACCGCATGTCGTCCAGGCGCTTGTTATTGGAGATCAAGCCCAGAGCCACCGCGGCCAATGCGGATAGGGATGAAACAAGCGCGGATGAGGATGAAATCAGCAAAGCGTAGAACTGCGCGTTGTTCATGCCTCTCCCGGTCCTGCATGGCGGACGGCGTTTCGACCGTCTTCGGCGAGCGAGTCTGGCGTCCTACTTATGAATCTACACCGCGCCCCGGTAGAATGGGAGCACCCCATGGCAGAAGCCGCCCAGCAGCAGCAGGACGACGACGTAGTCGGTAAAGCGTACGACGGACGCCTGATGCGCCGGCTGCTCACCTACCTGCGCCCGTACAAGCTCATTGCGGCCGTGTCGCTGGTCGCGATCCTGCTCAAGGCGGCCATCGACGTGCTGGGGCCGTACTTGTTTAAGGTCGCGCTGGACCTGTACCTGACCCCGCAGGCGGCGGGCACCAAGCACACGTACTTTTCCCGCCACCTGAGCACGCGCGCCGCCACCGGCATCACGGAGTTGGCCGGGGTCTACCTGGGCTCGCTCGCGCTCGGCTACGCGCTCGAATTCATGCAGACCTACGTGCTGCAGTGGATGGGCCAGAAGGTCATGTTCGACATGCGCCGCGAGATCTTCTCGCACATGCAGCGCATGCACATCGGCTTCTTCGACCGCAACCCGGTGGGCCGCCTGGTGACCCGGCTCACCAGCGACGTGGACGCGCTGAACGAGATGTTCACCTCCGGCATCTTCGCGATCTTCGAGGATGTGTTCGTGCTCGTCGGCATCGTCGCGGTCATGCTCTCGATGAGCTGGTGGCTCGCGCTGATCACCTTCGCCGTGCTGCCGCTGATCCTGCTCATCACGCGCATCTTCCGTAAATACGTTCGCGAGTCGTACCGAAGGATCCGCGCGGCGGTCGCGAAGATCAACGCCTACACGCAGGAGCACGTGAGCGGCATGGCACTGGTGCAGCTGTTCAACCGCCAGCAGCGGGCGTTTGACGATTTCTCCGCCATCAACGATCTGCACAAACAGGCTTTCAAGGACTCGATCCTGGCCTACGCGCTTTACTACCCGGGCGTCGAGCTGCTCAGCACCATCGCGATCGCGCTGGTGATCTGGCTGGGCGGCGAAGGCGTACTGCGCGGGGCGGTTTCTATCGGCGTGCTGGTCGCCTTTATCCAGTACTCGCAAAGGTTTTTCCGGCCCATTCAAGACCTGAGCGAGAAGTACAACATCCTGCAGGCAGCCATGGCCGCCAGCGAGCGCGTCTTCAAGCTGCTCGATTCGGAGCCCGAGGTAGGCTCGCCCGCGCTCGCCGTCACCGTCGAAAAAACCGGCCACGTCGAGTTCCGGGACGTGTGGTTCAGCTACCAGAAGCTCACGCCGGAGCAGGTAACGCAGGACCCAGCGACCGTCGAAGGCGTGGAGTGGGTTCTGCGCGGCGTTTCGTTCTCGATCGCAAAGGGCGAGACGGCGGCCATCGTGGGCCACACCGGCGCGGGCAAAACCACCATCATCAGCCTGATGATGCGGTTTTATGACGTGCAGCATGGTGCGGTGCTGATCGACGGGGTGGACGTGCGCGCCCAGGATCTGCACTCGCTCCGGTCGCGTTTCGGGGTCGTGCTGCAAGATCCGTTCCTGTTCTCGGGGACGATCGAATCGAACATTCGCATGGGCTCGCCGATCAGCCCGGAGCGGGTACGTCAGGCAGCTGCGGAAGTGAACCTGCTGGACTACATCGACGCGCTGCCGGCGGGCTTTCAGGAGTTGCTGCGCGAGCGTGGCGCGGGGCTCTCGACCGGGCAAAAGCAGCTGATCAACTTCGCCCGGGCGCTGGCGCACGACCCGGCGATCCTGATCCTCGACGAAGCGACTTCGTCGGTCGACACGGACACCGAGCTCCGGGTCAGGAGCGCGCTGGAGCGCATGGTCACCGGGCGCACCTCCGTGCTGATCGCGCACCGGCTTTCGACTGTGCAGCGCGCCGACACCATCCTGGTGATGCACAAGGGCCGTTTGCGTGAGCAGGGGTCGCACCAGGAACTACTCGCGGAGCGCGGGCTCTATTGGAAGCTGTACCAGCTGCAGTACCGCGACCAGGAGGCCGGCGCGCCCCCGTCGGAACAGTTCGCGCCCGCTCTCGCGCTCGGGACCGATTAGCTTGGCGCGCATCTTTCTGTCCGCGGGCGAGGCGAGCGGGGAGCGGTACGGGGTCGCGCTGATGGAGGCCCTGCCGGGCATCGAGTTTGTCGGTTTAGGTGGCGCGCGCATGGAGGCGGCCGGGCTGCGCCGCATCGCGCGCGCCGAGGATGTCGCGGTGATGGGCATCACCGAGACTGTGCGGTACATTCCCCGGATCTGGCGCGAGTACCGCAAGCTGCGGCGCGCGCTCGTGACCGAAAAGCCGGACGTGCTCGTGCTGATCGACTTCCCGGACGTGAACCTCCGGCTGGCCAAGCGAGCCAGGCAACTCGGGATTCCCGTGGTCTTCTTCGTGAGCCCGCAGGTTTGGGCCTGGAAACAGCACCGTCTGCCGCGCATCCGCCGCGACGTGGACCGGATGCTCGTGATCTTCCCGTTTGAGGAGCCTTGGTACCGCGCGCGGGGAGTGGATGCGACGTTCGTTGGGCACCCCCTGGCGGAGCTGCCGCCGCCGACGGTCACCCGCGAGGCGTTCGCGGCGGCGCACGGGCTGGATGCGGCGAAGCCCTGGGTGGGCCTGCTGCCCGGCTCGCGTCCGGGTGAGATCGCGCTGAATCTGCCCGCGATGTTGAGCGCGGCGCGGCTGCTGGGCACCGGGTACGAGTACGTTGTGCCGCTCGCGCCCACGCTGACGCGCCCGCAAATCGCGGGGCTCGAAAGGATGCTGGGCGGCACGGCGATACGGCTTACCCAGGACGCGCGCGCGACCCTCCACCACGCCCGCGCGAGCCTTGTCGCGAGCGGCACTGCCACAGTCGAGGCCGCACTGATCGGTAACCCGTTCGTGGTGGTCTACCGGCTTTCTAAGACCTCCTATGCCGTCGCGAAACGCGTCGTCAAGACGCCGCACGTGGCCATGGCTAATCTCATCGCGGGCCGGCGGATTGTCCCGGAGCTGATCCAGGATGCCTTTACCCCACAAACCGCGGCTGCGGCGCTCGAACCCCTGCTGGCCGACAGCCCCGAGCGCCGGGCGATGGTGGATTCGCTGCATCAAATCCGTGTGGCGTTAGAAACGGAAACAGGCGCGATCGAGACTGTCGCCGCGCACGTCCTTTCCCTGATGCCTGGGTCTAAACCGATGAGCATAAGACCGATGAGCCTCACCCTATGAGAGTTTCGAGCACGACCCCTGCCCTTTTCTTCGCCATTGCCGCTCCTTTGTTCGCCGCCGAAGCCAAGCCGCCCATCGAGGTGACCGGCTACGTGCTCGACGCGCAGGTGAACCCGTCGACCCACACCCTTGTCGCCCAGGCCAAGGTCACCTTTACCGCGAACCAAGCCGCCGACGCGGCGAATTTCGCGTTGCACGGCGCGCTGCGGGTCACCGAGGTGCGCGACGCGAGCGGGACCTCGCTGAACGGCGAGCGCGGGGCGAACGCGACCGTGCGCGTGACCCCGGCGCAGCCGCTGGTCGCGGGGCAAACGTACACCTGGACTTTTCTGTACAACGGCGCGCTGACCGGCGCAGACGGCGGCCCGGTCGAGGGGCTCAAGCTGGCGTCCATCGACGACCCGATCTCGTATCTGCTGTACGCGGGCCGCTGGTTTCCCATGGTCGGCTACAGCAC
>CAXTTW010000251.1:0-4558 GCA_964247255.1 uncultured Acidobacteriaceae bacterium | reverse complement strand
GCCTCCGCCCCCACCAGGCGCGGCAGCCTTTGCGTGCCGCCGGCCCCAGGCAGCAGGCCCAGCTTGACCTCCGGCAGCCCCAGGCTCGCCGACGGCGCGGCGACCCGGGAGTGGCAGGCCAGCGCCAGCTCCAGGCCCCCTCCAAAGCAGGTTCCGTGGATCGCCGCGACCACCGGCTTCGTGCTCGCCTCAATCCGGTCCACCAGCGCGGGCAGCCCCGGCTCCCCCCACGGCTTGCCAAACTCCGTAATGTCGGCCCCACCCGAAAACAGCTTGCCCGCGCCGCGGATCACCACCGCCCGCACGCCGGGATCCGCCTCGGCCTCCTCGATCTGGTTCAGCAATTCTCCGCGCATCGCCGAACCCAGCGCGTTCACCGGTGGCAAGTCCAGCACCAGCTCCAAGATGTCTCCGTGGCGCTCCACTCTCAGCATGCCCATTCTTCTTTCTAAAAAGTTTGAGTACGTACTACAAACAGGGGTCGGCCGGAGGAGCGCAGCGACGAAGGACCTGCTTCTTTCGCCCTCGCGGGAAAAGCAGGTTCTTCGCTCCGCTCAGAATGACGTTTGTTCCGGCATCTCCTAAGCCGCCGCGCTCGGGCGGGCCGCCGCGCGGGCCGCCGGCAGCACATACTGCCCCGCTTCCACCATCACGGCCGCTATCCCGCGTCCTATCGCGACCGAGTCCACCGGTTCGCGCTCGCACAGCCGACGTACCCGGTCCATGCCCGCGCGCAGGGCCTCGCCCTCCAGCGTCGCGCCCAGCACGTACTCGGCCGCGTTTCTCAGCACGCGCCAGGCGCGCGGCGCGTAGTAGGCCGCCAGCAGTTCCGCGACCGGCCGCGTCCCACCCAGCTTTTCCGTCCGCAGCAGCGTCGACTCCAGGATGAGCACCTCGGCCAGCATCTCCGCCAGGCCGCCCATCACCTCCTGCTGGTCGGCCAGCTCCTTGCCGAACCGGTCCTCCGCCGCACCGAGGCAGAACAGGGTCAGCGCCTTCGCGTTCGCCAGCGGGCCGGTACCTTCGACCGCCCCCTCGCGCGGCAAAAGCCCCTTCTGCCGCAGCTTCACCAGCCATCCGGTCGCGATCAGCCGGTTAATCTCGTTGGTCCCCTCGAAGATGCGGTTGATGCGCGCGTCCCGGTAGGTCCGCTCCGCCGGAAACTCCTCCACGTAGCCGTAGCCCCCGTGCAGCTGCAGCATCTCGTCCGCCGCCCGGGCCAAAGTCTCCGACGAGCTGAACTTCAGGATCGAGCACTCCGCCGCGAACTCCTCGATGCGCTTTTGCGCCTCCTGCGTGTACCCCGGCGCGGACGGGTCGAGCTCCGCCAGCGCTTCGTCGATCGCACCCACCACCCGGTAGATCACCGAGTCCATCGCGTAAATCCCGGCCGCGGTCGCCGCGATCTTCTCCCGCACCAGCCCGAAATCGGTGATGGGCTTGCCAAAGCCGACCCGCTCCCGCGCGTACCGCACCCCGTCGCGGAACGCCACCTTCGACATGCAGTTGCACCCGGCGGCCAGCTTGTACCGGCCCACGTTCAAAATGTTGAACGCGATCCGGTGGCCCTCGTCGGCCGTGCCCAGCAGGTTTTCGACCGGTACCTTGCAATCCTGCAGGATCAGGGGGCAGGTCGAGGAGCCGCGAATCCCCAGCTTGTGCTCCTCGCTGCCTATCGTCAGTCCTTCGGTCCCGCGCTCGATCAGGAACGCCGAGAACCGCTCCCCGTCGATCTTAGCGAACACCGTGAACAGGCCGGCCATGCCCGCGTTCGAGATCCACATCTTCTCGCCATTCAGCACGTAGTGCTTTCCATCCGGGCTCAACATGGCTTTGGTCCGGATGTTCATCGCGTCCGACCCGGCCGAGGACTCCGACAGCGCATACGCAGCGATCCACTCGCCCGAGGCCAGCTTGGGCAGGTATTTGGCTTTCTGCGCCTCTGTCCCGTACCAGACCAGCGGCAGCGTCCCGATCGTCACGTGCGTGCCGAACGTGACCGAAAACGAGCCGCACACCGCCATCTTGTCCGTCACCAGCGTCGAGGTCACCTTGTCCAGGCCCAGCCCGCCAAACTCTTCCGGCACGTCCACTCCCAGCATCCCCAGCTCGCCCAGCTCCCGCATCAACGCCCGGCTCACGTCGTAGTCCTTGCGCTCGATCGCCGGGATCTGCGTCATGATCCGCTCCTCGGCAAAGCTGGCCGCCAACTCCGCGATCTGCTCCTGCTCCGGGGAAAGGTCCTCGAGCGTGAAGATCTCCTCCGGTGTACGGTCCTCGATCAGGAACGTTCCGCTGCTCGCCCGCCGCCGCTTCGTCTGCTCCACCCTCTCGATCGTTTCGACCATCACCATACCCTCCCCTTGCCTCTGCCGCGAACCACCCTTTGATCCCGGTTTGTTTGATTGCTGTCGGAATACGATGTCTTAATTTCGAGTCATGTCGAACCGTACTTCACGCTATCTGGCCCCCGTTCCCCGAGAGTACCTGCCGGTCACCAACCCGGAGGCTTCGGAGGGGAAAGCCGCTCTTCATTTTGATTAGTGTCAAAACGTGCCATTCGTTATTTCGATTAATATCGAAACGAGCCAAGACGCGGTCCAGCCCCCTCCCTCCCCTGAGTACGTGCCCGGTCACGGATGCCGACGCGTCGGCTGTGAAAAACACGTCGGGCCCTTCAGTTTGATTACTGTCGAACATAAGTTCTCATTTCGATTCACATCGAAGCGCGCCCTCACGCGGTCTGACCCCCGTCCACCGCGAGTACCTGGCCGGTCACGAACGTCGACGCGTCGGCCGCGAAGAAGACTGCCGCGCCCTTCAGATCGTCCGCTCCGCCGAAACGCCCCAAGGGTATTTTTCCCAGCAACTGCTCGCCCGTTTCCTGAAGCACCGTCCTCGACATGTCGCTCGGAAACCATCCCGGCGCGAGCGCGTTGACCCGCACGCCGCCTGCGCCCCACTTCGAGGCCAGGTCGCGCGTCAAGGCGATCACGCCTCCCTTGCTGGCGCTGTAGCCGATCGCCGGCATGTCTTCGCCCGCCCCGCGCAAACCCGCGACGGACGCAATATTGAGGATCGAGCCCCGCCGCGCCGCGAGCATGTGCCGGCCCACGGCCTGCGCAAAAAGAAACGTGCCGGTCAGGTTCGTGTCGATCACCTTATGCCATGCGGCGAGCGGCATCTCCTCGGCGGGCGCGCCCCAGGAAGTCCCGGCGTTATTGAGGAGAAAATCAATGCGCCCGAACCTCTCCATGGCCGCCGCGACCACCATTGCCACACTTTCCCGGTCCTTCACGTCGCAGGAGAGCGCCAGAACCTCCGCGCCCCCGGCCCGCAACTCCTCCGCCGCCTGCTCGCACCGGGGCAGCTTGCGCGCGCACAGCACCAGCCGCGCTCCCGCCTCTGCCAGACCTTCGGCCATCTGCCGGCCCAGCCCCACCGAGCCGCCGGTCACCACGGCCACGCGCCCGGTCAGGTCGAATAGCGAACGCACGTCCATCCCGGCTCCATCTCCAGCGAAAAGATTTGCTTACCGAGGGGTAAGTTAGCGCATGCGAGCCGGGGTTGTCACGTGCTTTGCAGCTTTCCGCCGAACGTGTACTGTTCCCGCATGGCCGAACGCGCCCGCTACCCGCACTTCTCGGAGATCACCACTCGCTGGGCCGACAACGACGCCTACGGCCACGTGAACAACGTGCAGTACTACAGCTACTTCGACACCACCATCAGCGGCTACCTTATTGCCTCGGGCCTGGACTTCATGACCGGCCCGCTGCTCGGCATCTGCGCCGAGTCGCACTGCCGCTACCTGTCGGAGCTCTCCTTCCCGGACCGGATCGACGCGGGCCTGTGCGTCGAGCACCTGGGCCGCACCAGCGTGCGCTACGGCATCGGGCTGTTCCGCGCCGGGGAGGCCAAGGCCGCGGCCGAAGGCTGGTTCGTACACGTGTTCGTCGACCGGGAGACCCGGAAGCCGGCACCGTTCACCCCGGAGCTGCGGCGGGCTCTGGAGTCAATTGCCATCGAGCTTCCGGCGTCGTGAAGATGCAGGCGGCGGTGCTGCGGCAAAGCGGGCTGCCCGCGCCCTGGGCGGACTCGCGCCCGCTCGGGATCGAGGAGGTTGCGCTCGGCGGATCCGGCGCGGGCGAGATTCTGGTCCGGGTGGCGGCGGCCGGGCTGTGCCACTCCGACCTATCGGTGGTGGACGGCTCACGCCCCCGCCCGCTGCCCATGGTCCTGGGGCATGAAGCCGCGGGCACCGTCGTGGAGCTCGGGCCCGGCGTATCCGAACTGCGCGCGGGCGACCAGGTGGTGTTCGCGTTCGTTCCCGCTTGCGGGCGCTGCGGCCCGTGTGCTGCCGGCCGCGCCGCCTTGTGCGAGGCGGGGGCCAAGAGTAATCGAGCGGGCGAGCTGCTTGGCGGCGGCCGGCGGCTCCGGGGCGCGGGCGGCGAAAGCCTCAACCACCACCTCGGCATTTCGGCCTTCGCGGACTACGCAGTGGTTTCAGGGCGCTCGGCGGTGCGCATCGACGAACCGCTCCCGCCGGAGATCGCGG
>CAXTTW010000250.1:0-4582 GCA_964247255.1 uncultured Acidobacteriaceae bacterium | reverse complement strand
GAATCGGCCGTCGCGATGCCTCCTTCCGCCAAATCCAACCGCTGGCTCCCGCCGCTTGCTTTTCTCGCGGGGCTGCTTCTGCTCGGGCAGTGGGCGATCGCCCGGCAGCCCGCGCAGCTGCTGCCCGGGCCCTGGGCGGTCGCCAAGGGCCTGGGCGAGCTTGCCGCCTCCGGCCTGCTGCTCAAGTATGTGGTCGCTTCGCTGTTCCGCGTCACCTGGGGTTTCGGCCTGGCGGCGGTCACGGCCATCCCTCTCGGCATGGTCCTGGGCCGGTACGCGGGGGCCGAGCGCGCCTTCAACCCGCTCGTCCAGATTCTGCGTCCCATCTCCCCGCTCGCCTGGATTCCCCTCGCGATTCTCTGGTTCGGCGTCGGCGATGCGGCATCCATCTTTCTCATCTTCCTGGGCAGCTTCTTCCCGCTGCTTCTTACCGCGCTGGACGCGGTCCGGTCCATCCCAACCGTGTACCTCGAAACGGGCCGCAACTTCGGCCTGCCCCCCGTCGAGCAGTTTCGACGCGTCCTGCTTCCGGCCGCCCTGCCGCGCCTGCTGGGCGGGCTGCGCCTTACCCTGGGCATCGCCTGGCTGGTGGTGGTCGCGGCGGAGATGATCGCCGTCAACTCCGGGCTGGGTTTCCTGATCGTCGACGCCCGCAACGCCGGCAATCGCTACGACCTGGTCGTGGCCGGCATGGTCGCCATCGGACTCATCGGCCTCGGGCTCGACCTCCTCCTGCGCTCGCTCGAACACGCGCCTGCCGTACTCTGGAGCCATGGCGACGCTTAGCGCGGTCACCGCGAAAACCACCCTGCGCGCCGCCGGCATCGGCATGCGCTACGACGGGCTCGAAATCCTGCGCGGCATCGATCTCGACGTCCGCGAAGGCGAGTTTCTCTGCATCCTCGGCCCGTCCGGCTGCGGCAAGTCCACGCTGCTCAATATCCTCGCCGGCTTCCTCGCGCCTACCGCCGGCACGGTCGAGGCTGCCGGGGGCGCGCCCGTCACAGGCCCCGACCCCAGCCGCATCTTCGTCTTCCAGGAGAGCGGCACCTTTCCCTGGCTCACCGTCGAGGGCAACATCGCGTTCGGGCTCGCCAAACTGCCCGCCGCCGAGCGTGAAGCCCGCGTACGGCACTATGTCCAGGCCGTTGGGCTGGCAGGCTTCGAGAGGAGCTACCCCGCCGCGCTTTCCGGCGGCATGCGCCAGCGGCTCGAGGTCGCCCGGGCCCTCGCCGTCAAGCCCGCGATGCTGCTACTCGATGAGCCCTTCGGAGCGCTCGACGGCATCACCCGCATGGGCATGCGCCGCGAGCTGCTGCGCGTGTGGTCGGCGGAGCGCAAAACGATTCTGTTCGTCACGCACGACATCGAGGAAGCCGTCCAGCTCGCCGACCGCGTCGTGATCCTCAGCTCCCGCCCTGCCACGATCGAGGCCATCGTGCCGGTCCCGCTCGCCCATCCTCGCGACCTGAGCTCGCCCGAGTACCTCCGTCTACGCGACACCATCCTCGACCGGGTCGGGCTCCCGCGGTCCGTATGAAGCGCTTCGCCCTGCCCCTGGCAACCGTTTTGGCCGCTCTCGCCCTGTGGCATCTCGCCGTGCGCTGGAGCGGGACGAAAGTTCTGCCCTCCCCGGTCGAGGTCGCGCGCGGCCTTCGGGAACTCGCCGCCAGGCACGTCCTGTGGGCCGACATCGCCGACTCCGTGCGCCGGGTCGCGCTCGGCTTCGGAGCGGCTGCCGCGCTCGGCGTCCCGCTCGGCTTCGCGCTAGGCTGGTTTCCGCGCCTCAACGCCGCGGTGAACCCCACGATGCAGCTGCTGCGGCCTATCTCGCCTATCGCTTGGATCCCCGTGATCATCCTGCTGGTCGGCGTCGGCGACCGCGCCGCGACCGTGCTCATCTTTCTCGGCGCATTTTTTCCAGTGCTGGTCGCGAGCATCGACGGGGTCGCGGGCGTCCCGGCGGCCTACCGGCAAGCCGGACGCAACTTCGGCCTATCCACGCCCGCTCTGCTGCGGCGCGTGGTGTTTCCCGCTGCCCTGCCCCGCATCCTGGTGGGGCTCCGCATCGCGTTCGGCGTGGCCTGGCTGGTGGTGGTCGCCGCGGAGATGGTCGCCGTCGACTCCGGCCTGGGCTACCTGGTGCTCGACTCGCGCAACTCCGGCAAGCGCTACGATCTGGTAGTCGGGGCCATGCTGACTATCGGCTTGCTGGGGCTGCTCCTCGACACCCTGATTCGCTCGCTCGAGCGCGTCCAATCTGTCCGGTGGGGGTTCCGCCATGGGTCGTAAAGCCGGCGTGGTCCTGGCGCTCTGGGTCGTGCTCATCACCGGCCTCCACGCCGCGCTCAACGTCAACTGGGGCGCGGTACTCAACAGCTGGCAGCCGCTCGAAAAGCGCCGGATCACCGTCGCCTACATTCCCGTCACCTGCCAGCTCACCTGCCCGGTCACCGACTATATCTCTAAGGTCTCCGACCGGGGCGAGCTCTTCCTCCCGCGGATGTTCCAGGGCTTTCCGGAAATCAAGGAGGCGCTCATCGCCGGCAAGGTCCAGGCGGCTTTCATCGTCGCCCCGCTGGCCATCGCGCTCCGGGCGCAGGGCGTCCCCATCAAGGTGGTGTACCTGGGCCACCGCTATGGCTCCGCGATGGTCGTCAAAAAGAACGGACCCGTCCATACCTTCGCCGACCTGCGCGGCCGCACCATCGCCATCCCCAGCCGGTTTTCCGACGAGCGCCTCATGGTCTTCCGCCAGATGAAGCAGTATGGGCTCAAGCCGGGCGACATCAAGATGGTCGAGATGGCCCCGCCCGACGTGTCCGGCGCGCTCGCCGCGAATGCTATCGACGGTTTCGTCATGGGTGAGCCATTCCCCTCGCAGGCCGAGCTGGGCGGCTACGGACGCGTGCTCTTCCAGGCCCGCGACGTGTGGCCGGACTATATGTCGTGCATCCTGGTCGTCCGGCAGGACCTGATCGACAAGCGCCCTGACGTCGTGCAGACTCTGGTAGACGGGATCGCCCGCTCCGGCTTGTGGCTGGACGGAGGGAAAGATCAAGGCAGACCGCACCGCCTGGACGCGGCGGACTTCGTCGGCCGCTACTACTACAACCAAAAACCCGCGCTGCTGCGCTGGGCCCTGACCCACCCGCTGGACCGCGTCAGCTATACCCCGCTCGCCCCGCGCCAGGCGGACTTCGACATGGTGCGCGACATGATGATCGAAACCGGCGTGCTGACCAAGCGGATCGCCTTCGCCGACTACACGGACACGCGCTTCGCCGACGGCGCGGGGACTCAACAGCCCTGGAGCTATGAGCCGGGTTACGCGAAGGCACGCTGAGGAGAGAACGATGATTCGCAGGACGTTTTTAGGGCTGTCCGCCGCGGCCGGAAGCCTGGCCGTACTTCGAGCGGCGCAGAACCGGTCAAGAAGGGAGCGACTTACAAAGTCGAGGGCTTCTGGTGCCCGACTTGCTCGATCGGGCTCGAAACCCTGCTCACCCGCGAGCGAGGCATCCTCGCCGCCTCCGCGACTTACCCTGAGGGTAGGACCGTCGTGACTTATGACGCGCGTCATAGCTCCCCCGCCGCGATCGCCGCCCTGATCGAGTCCATGGGCTTCCGCCCGCACCTACTTGCCTGACCGGAGCCGCATGAAAGTCGCATACATCTTCGCCACTAATCTCGCTTCGACGACAAAGTTGGCCACCATGATCCTGCCGCAGCTTGAAGCCGGCAGCCACGGCGCGGAGGTCGCGGGCATGTTCTTCTTCGACGACAACACGTATGTTTTGCGCGCGGGCGATTCCTTCGGGGAGCGGCTGGCCAGGATCGCGCGCGAGCAGGGCATCCTGCTGATGGCCTGCGACCAGTGCGCCGTACGGCGCGGTCTCGCGGAGGGCACGCTGGAACAGTGCGGCAGCGGCGAGGTCAAGGCGAAAGGATTGGTCGAGGGTGCCCGGGTCGGCTGCTTCCCGCAGCTCTACGGCGCGCTCGCCGGGGCACCGCCGGACTATGTGATTACCCTATAAGTGCCCCGCCCGGAAGCGGGACCGGCCACTTACTTCTGCACCGCCGCCAGAATCTGCTTTTGATTGGTCAGGATCTCTTTCTGGTTCGAAAGAATCTGCGCCTGGTTCTTCTCGATCATCTCCTGGTTTTTCAGGATGGTTTTCTGGTTGTCCAAAATAGTGCCTTGGTTCGCCAGCACGTCGTTGTCGGTCATGTTCATCTCCTCTGGGGTTCAATTCGAGCGTATCCAGCATAACTCGCTCAGGATACCGACGGCCGCCGCCAGCCGAAAACCCTGTCCACTATGCCCGCCGCCGTCAGCACCCGCTCGTCCTCCCAGGCCGGCCCGGCAAGCTGCACCCCGATCGGCAAGCCTTCCGGCGAAGCCCCCACCGGCACCACCGCCGCCGGCATCGCCAGCAGGTTCCACCACTGCGTGTACCGCATCGCGTCCCAGTACCCCACCTCCTGCCCCTCCCCCCGCCAGGCCCGCACGCCGTGCCGGAACGCCGGGACCGCGCATGCGGGCATCAGCAGCACGTCCCCCCCCGCCGAGCCCCTATCC
>CAXTTW010000249.1:1990-4602 GCA_964247255.1 uncultured Acidobacteriaceae bacterium | reverse complement strand
CGCGTGGGTGCCGCTGCGGGGCAACTTCGGGGCGGAGCTTTATCTCGGCAACGGGCCGGGCGCGGTCGGGCTCTTGATGGAGTACGACCACCCGGGCGAGGACATGCGGCAGCTCGCGGTCTACGGGCGGATGGGCGAGGTCCGCTATGTCCGGATGCGGGGGGAGCTGGCAAGGCGGGTGATCCGGGCGGACTGGGGACGTTTCCTGCGCCTGAGCGTGACCCGGCTGTACTACTTCTGGTTCTCGGTGCCGCACCCCTCGGACGATTCGCCGCTGGTGGAGTACGGGCGCAACCTGAATTTCCAGTTCACCTCGATCGCGGGGCTGCTGGGCCTCGCGCTGGCGCTGCGAAAGCGAGTGCCCGCCGCGGGAATCTTCGCGGCGTGCTTCCTGCTGCTGCCGCTCTTGTACTACTTCGTGACGGTTCACGCGCGGTTCCGGCATCCATTCGAACCGCTGATCGCGATTCTGTCGGTGTACCTGTTCCAAACGGCGGAGAAGCGCTGGACGGTGCGGTGGCCCGATTCAAAGTCGCGCGCGCATTGACCGCTCAGCTGTGCCTCGCTACACTGGAAAGGTTCGGGAGCCAGCCTTTTCGCGTCTGCGCGCAGTTTGCGTGGAAAGGCGATCGCGCCGGGCGCTTCGACAGAGCGCGGCGTTTCGGCTGCGAGAGGGATTTGAGCCATGTATGCAGTGATCAGGACCGGCGGCAAGCAGTACCGTGTTGCGCCGGGAGACGTCGTGAAGGTGGAAAAGCTCGCCGCGCGGGATGGCGCCGTCGAGTTCGGGGAAGTGCTCGCGTTTTCCGGCTCGTCCGGGGAGATGTCGGTGCCGGGTGAGGGTGCCAAGGTGCTTGCGTCGGTGGTGAGTGAGGGCCGCGGGGACAAGATTTTGGTCTTCCACTTGAAGCGCAAAAAGCAGTACAAGAAGATGCAGGGGCACCGGCAGAGCTACACGCAGGTGCGGATCAACGAGATTCAAGTTGGCGGGCAAAGCTACTCTGCCCAGGCGGGGGCGTAACCGATGGCGCATAAAAAGGGATTGGGAAGCTCGAAAAACGGCCGCGACTCGAACGCGCAGCGGCTTGGGGTGAAGCGGTTCGGCGGCGAACTCGTGACCGGCGGTTCCATCCTGGTCCGGCAGCGCGGGACGCGGCTGAAGCCGGGAACCAACGTGGGCATCGGCAGCGACGACACACTGTTCGCGAAGATCGATGGCAAGGTGAAGTTCGTGGATCGCGGGCGGACCGGTCGGTTCGTAGCGGTCGAGCCGGTACTCGTCGCGGCGGTTCAGGAGATTGCGGCGGACTGATCTTTACGCGATGCCATAGGGACGGCGTCTGAGGACGCCGTTTTCTTTTTTTGGAGTTCTAATCGGGTCATTCTGAGCGCGGCGAAGGACCTGCTTTTCGCTCCCGCGCCGGGCAAGGCGGGTCTTTTGTCGCACCCCAACTCCAGCAAGCAAGCTCGCCGAGGATCCCGGTTGTGCTCCTCAGGATGACCCCTGAACGAGAGAAGCTGCCTTACGAGACTTTTTCCTTGTGCCGCTCCAGGATCCTTTCGACCACGCCTTCGACGGTGGTGATGAAGGGAACGTGCTCGGTTTCCTTGTAGGCCACGCCAATGCGCCTGGCAATATCGTCCCACTTGGACAGGCGGGAGGCGGGGGACAGGGTGTGCTTGAGCCGCTTGGGCTCGGGGCGAAGGATGTACACGCTCCACATGGCGACGACGAAGACAATGCCAGACTCTTCGGCCAGGTTTGTAGCAAGCGCGAACTCCGGGGGAGCCGTGAACGTAAGTCCCATTGCCAGGTCCAGCAGGCCCAGGATCGCGAGCCCGAGAGCGAGGCCGATGGGCCGGCTCATGAGAAACATGCCCAAGCGTCTGATCTGCGTCAGGAGAACAACCAGCAACGTGATTTCGAACATGCAAACGCACAGCAGGAACGAGATGCTCATCTCATCGAGCCAGCGATTGACGCTGCGCACTCCGAAGATGGGAAGGTGCGCGGTAACAGCGATGATGAAGGTGAGCACCGCGGCCCAGCGAAAGATAGCCCAGGCGGCTCGGGACAATCCGGGAAGCGGGGAAAGGCCTTTTCTGAGAATCGCACCCATGATGTAGAACGAGCACACCGTTGTTACGAAATAGACCGACCAGGAGATCGTCGTTTCCGTGACGTTTAGTACGCGTGCGCTCAAGCGCAAGGGGTCGAGGAGCTGGAAGAGAAAAGCATAGGACATGGCACCGAACCACTTGGCCAGCGCGAAGTACTTCAGCGCTCGATAACTTGGGGGCTCCTCTTCGAGAGACGCCCTTCCGGGTCCAAGGCCGACCTTTCGGGATTCAGCAAGCTTGCAGCCCATACGCAAAACGATGAGCAGCAGGAGCCACAAAAGGGGCTCAAGACTCGTGAGCATCGCAAGTGTGCGCTGAGGGTTCAAGCGGGTCTCGATCTGAAGTTCTTTGTTGAGACCCGCTCATGGAAAGACAGGTCCTGGAAGTTAAGCTTGAGGATCGGCCTGGACGCTCCAGTGACGCAGCGGGGTATTGGCGGCCTGGACGCTCCAGTGACGCAGCGGGGTATTGGCGGCCTGGACGCTCCAGTG
>CAXTTW010000249.1:0-1890 GCA_964247255.1 uncultured Acidobacteriaceae bacterium | reverse complement strand
CGGCCTGGACGCTCCAGTGACGCAGCGGGGTATTGGCGGCCTGGACGCTCCAGTGGCGCAGCGGGGTGTTGGCGGCCTGGACGCTCCAGTGACGCAGCGGGGTATTGGCGGCCTGGACGCTCCAGTGGCGCAGCGGGGTGTTGGCGGCCTGGACGCTCCAGTGACGCAGCGGGGTATTGGCGGCGACGGCGCTTTCTCCATTCTTCAGCAAATGGCTTGCGGTAGCCGCAAACGAACCGGCGGCGAAAAGAGTCAAAGCGACGAGACGGGTGGACATCTTCATTCTGGCATCTCCAGGAGTGATGAGTCTTATTGGATTAAACAGATGCGCCGTTCGAGCCGAACGAGCGCCCCTGCCGAAACCAAAAGTAGCCGTCTCAAACCATATCGGCAAGAACAATCCGCGGCGTTAGCGATATTTTTCCCGAAGTGGGCTTACCGCGGTACACCCTCCGGTACTGTTACCTTCCACTCGCGAGCGGCTTAACTCGCTGAAAACCCGGTGGTAAACTGACTTTGACGGGTTTTCGAGCCCCGGCTGTCCGGTTTTACATCCGCGCTGGACGCGCCGAGGTACTGTCCCGTATCGGAGCTCATTTGTCGCTGAACGACCGCACGCTTCCTCCCCCGCCGGCGTCCGTCCCGGTCCCTACCTACACGAGCGAGAACATCAAGGTGCTTGAGGGGCTGGAGGCGGTGCGCCTCCGCCCGGCCATGTATATCGGCTCGACCGGCGAGCAGGGGCTGCACCACCTGGTCTATGAGGTGGTTGACAACTCAGTGGACGAAGCGCTGGCCGGCTACGCCAAGGCCGTGGACGTGACGATCCACGTCGACAACTCGGTGACGGTGGTCGACGACGGGCGGGGCATTCCGGTCGACATGAAGACGCTGGACAACGGCGAGCAAATGCCGGCGGTGCAGGTGGTATTGACCAAGCTCCATGCCGGGGGCAAGTTCGACGCCTCCACGTACAAGGTTTCGGGCGGGCTCCATGGCGTCGGCGTGTCCTGCGTCAACGCGTTGTCCGAGGCCTTCGACGTCGAGATCTGGCGCGACGGGCACACTTGGGAGCAGGACTATTCAAAAGGCGCGCCCATCTCCGGCCTGCGGCAGGCGGGCACCTCGAAGCGGCGCGGCACCAAGGTCCACTTCCTGCCCGACAAGTCCATTTTTACAGCGACCGAGTACAACTACGACACGCTGGCCCAGCGTTTGCGCGAGCTCGCGTTTCTGAACAAGGGCTTGGCGATCACGCTGACCGACGAGCGGACGCTGGACCCGAAGACGGGCGAGGCGAAGCGGACGGACTTCAAGTACGCGGGCGGCATTGCCGAGTTCATCCGGCACATCAACAAGGGCAAGGCCGTGCTGCACGAGCAGCCGATCGTGATGGAAGCGCTGCGCGACGGCGTCGACATGGAGATCGCGCTCCAGTACAACGACGCCTACTCGGAAACGGTCTTCACCTTTGCGAATAACATCAACACTGTCGACGGCGGCTCGCATCTCTCCGGCTTCCGGACAGGGCTGACCCGGACCATCAATGCAGCGGGGCAGTCGCTGGGGCTGTTCAAGGACATGAAGGAGAACCTTTCAGGCGACGACGTCCGCGAAGGGCTGGTCGCGGTGATCTCGGTCAAACTGCCGCAGCCGCAGTTCGAAGGGCAAACCAAGGGCAAGCTCAACTCCGACATCGCCGGAACGGTCCAGGCGCTGGTGAACGAGAAGCTGGGGATGTTCCTGGAGCAAAACCCGCCGATCGCCAAGCGGATCATCAACAAGGCGATCGACGCGGCGCGGGCGCGGGAAGCGGCGCGCAAGGCCCGCGACTTGACGCGGCGCAAGGGTGCGCTGGACGGCGGCGGGCTGCCGGGCAAGCTCTCCGAC
>CAXTTW010000248.1:0-4604 GCA_964247255.1 uncultured Acidobacteriaceae bacterium | reverse complement strand
CCCTGCTCTTGTCCTCCTCGGTCGGCCAGCTCGTCGAGCTCACCCGCCGATGCTCTCTTGCCATCGGCGGCGACACCGGCCCGCTTCACCTGGCCGCCGCGCTCGGCCTCCCGTCTGTCGGCATCTACGGCCCCACCGATCCGGCGCGCAACGGGCCGTTCCACGGGCGTTTCCGCGTCCTGCGCGACCCCCTCTCCCGCCGCGACCATACCCGCCACGCCGCTCCGGAAGCCGGCCTGCTCCGCATCGAGCCGGAAGCCGTCGCCGAAGCGGCGCTGGAGGTGCTTGGAACTGCGGCCTGCGGGTGAGCTCGCCCATCCGGTCAGCGGGCGGCGGCGGAAGATTTATCTCGGGGGAACTAGAGCGGATTCTGAACCGGCGTTCCGACAGGTGGAAAAGGCTGGCCGCTTCGTACCGAGGACTGCAAACAGCAGTCCGCGCAGTCATGGAAGAAAACTGAAGGAAGAGCCGCCCATCGTAATTAAGACGCAGCAAATCCGTCGCTGTTGAGAAAGGAACTTACCATGACCGCATCGGTGAATCGCAGGAACTTCCTTCGGACGGCTCCCGGAGCCGGCGCTGGGATGGGTCTAGCGACAATGCTTACCCCCCTGGCCGAGCGCAAAGCGGAGGTCCTAATCCGGATGTATATGCAGCGTTTAAGAATACCTAAATCTTAGTTGGAGCGAACACAATCGCAGGCAAACCAGCGGCCACTGACTATTCCGCTCTCGCTGCGGTATATGGTTCGGTTCTCGCGGACTCGAAGGCAAACGGCGGCGATCAGGTTTTCATTTCCGGTCTCGCCGGTCTGTCCGAAGCAGACTTGCGCAACATGCCTCTCGACACAAACCAGCTCGCCTCCGCATTCCAGCAGTACAACCCGTCGGTCACCGCAGGGCAGCTGCAAACCTACATCAACCAGGCAAACAGCAGGTTGGTCGATGCCGACTACACGGACATGCTGAATACCCTTTGGACCAGGGGCTTTCGCAGGTGTTTGCCACGGCGCAGCAGAATGCCTTGACGGTTGCGGGCCGACTGGGCGCAAGCGGCCAGAGCATCGGTGCCGGCCCAGACTTACGTCAGGGACCGCCGCCTCCGGGTCAGAAGGAATGGGACTATCTCGCGAAAAAAGCCGCCGGGCTGTTCTTTCTGGGCTTCTCGAGTGTGGCCTTGATCAACAGCATCGAGGTGGCTGTGTTTGCCGAGTCTGCCTTTGCCGTCGTCGCTCCCTGGCTTTTTATCGCTGCCGGGGCGGGGTCAGTGCTGTGGGGCTTTTTCAACTGGGTCAGCGATTAGGAGACTAGGCCGATGCTGACGATCAGCCCGCATCCTCACAACCACGATCCGGCTGCGCTGCTGACGATGCTTGGCGGCCTGGTGCTCGGGCTCCAAGCGGCGGAGTTTTTGCGCAGGCGAGGCTCCCGTTACAGCTATTGAATCTTTTTCGGTCTCACCTTCATGGGGATACTTATCGTCACCATTGGACTTCGCATCCACAAAGGGTATTGGTTCTGGATGTGACTTCGTTTGGAGGCGGAGCGGGATGGCTCCGCCTTTGAACTTAGCGCAGCCGGTACAATGGAATCGGATTGCGGCCGCAACGGAACTATGGAAGCTGTGCGGGAAGGAGCGGATCCGGATTCCCGGAAGCTTTCCGCGGAGCTGTCGAAACCGCTTGTGAGCAGGGCTGAAGATGGTGCCGGTTTTCAAAAGCAGTGCGGGGAACCGCATTGAAGCCCCCCAAAAAAAATCCTCAGCAGCCAACTAAAGACGGGTTGATGGCACCAAGCCGGCGCACACCTTCGGTACCCTCATGGATATGCCTTGTACCTGCCTGTCCTTTCGGCCTCACGGTTTTGGGGGCTCACTTCCCCCGAGACAGCCATCTTGCCTGAATCGGGGCTGCGCTCCGGACGCTGCCTCGCTCATGGGCGCGCTCCGTTGAGCGCCACTCCCTGGCAGCGCACTGCCAAGCGCATTCGGGTGCCGCTGGGTTTCGCGTTTGCCGCGCTTTTTCTGTTCCTGGCCCGCCCCACCCCGCGCTCGCTCGGCCTGAGTCTGGCCCTGGTGCTGCCGGGCCTCCTGCTGCGCGCATACGCTTCCGGCTACGTGCGAAAGAACGCCGAGCTCACGACCACCGGTCCCTACGCCTGGACGCGCAACCCGTTGTATCTCGGCTCCGCGCTGATGGCCTTCGGCTTCGCCGCCGCAGCCTGCTCGCCGCTGCTGGCCCTTGTGCTCGCGGGGCTGTTCGCGGCCGTTTACCTGCCGGTCGTCCGCGGGGAGGAGGCGTATCTGCGCGCGCACTTCGCGGGCTTTGAAGCCTATGCGCGAACCGTTCCGCGGCTGATTCCCTGGCGGGTACCCCGGCGCACGGCTTCGGCGAAGCACGGCGGGTTCAGCCCGGCGCTGTATCGCCAGCATCGCGAGTTCAACGCCGCCCTGGGTGCCGGGCTGCTCTACCTTGCGCTGCTCGTTCGCTTCGCGCTGACGGGAAGGTAGGACACTTGCGCAAGCCGGCTCCGCTCGCAACCGGCGCGCGGGTCTGGCATTCTGGTTGTGGCGCATTCGATCGGAGCCGACGCGGCTCGACCGAGCAAGCAGGAAGCGACCACCCGGAGTGCTGTGCGGCCGGCAGGAGAGAACCCAACAGCATGCCCGTCGATCCCTCGCTCCTGCGCCCGCTCGCCCGCTCCCTTGCCTTCTTCGTGTTCGGGCCCGTGTTCGCCCAAACTCCGGCTGTCTCGATTCCCGCTCCCTCCGCAGGCTTCCCCTTGCCGCAGAAGCAGACCCTCACCTACTCGGCGGACTGGCGCGTCTTCCCGGCGGGCACGGTGACCGTGCACCTCGAGGCGAACGGGCCCGTCGAGCGGGTTTCCGTCGCGGGCGACTCCCAGGGCGCGATCAATCTCCTGTTTCGCGTGAGCGATCGCTTCCAGGCCTCGTTCGACCGCGCTACCGGCTGTTCGCAAAGCTTCAGCAAACAGCTGATCGAGGGGAGGCGGGAGGTCAACTCGGAGCAGCGCATCGACCCGGCCAAGCGCACAGCCTTCTACGACGAACGCAACCTCATTTCACGCATCGACACGCACCGCGCAACCCCGGTGCCGCCCTGTGTCACCGACCTGCTTTCCGGCATTTTCATCGCCGGTGCCCAGCCACTCGAGCCCGGCGCGGCTTACCATCTGCCTGTCCTGAGCGGCAATCACGTCAGCAATGTGACCGTCCGGGTCGAGGCGCGCGAAACGGTCCGGACGCCCACCACGACCTACAGCACCGTCCGGGTCCAGCCAATGGCCGACACGGGCGCGGTGCGCGAGCGCGGCAAGCTCTGGATCTGGTACTCCGACGATAGCCGCCACATCCCCGTCCAGATGCGGGCCCGTCTCTTCTGGGGCACGCTCACCTTTCGCCTCACCGGGGTCGAGAACAAGTAGTCGCGGCTTCCCTGGATTCTTCACCGGATCGCGTTACTGGATCTGAAAGCGCTCGCGCATCGCGCGCTGAATACGCGGCTTGCAGAGCAGGTTGAACGCCGTTTCCCTGCCCGGAAACATCCTGAGCGCGGCGTCGCGCGTGTAGGCCGACAGCTGCGCGGCTTGATCCACGGTCATCGACCTGTCCTGCGCGATGGCCGCTAGAAGGACCTGCATCATGAGCTGCAGGCGGCGCAGGTTCTGCTGCTCTGCATCGCCCTCTGCTCGCCGCCTAGTCTGCCTTGTCTCGGTTTCCATAGGGCATTTTCACCGCCGGGGCAGGGAAGAGCAAGGTTTTCGGTCGCTTTTCGATGAAACAACGCCGACTCACGGTGAGGAGCCTCCGGCCCGGAGCACGCGCGAACCGTCGAGGAGGAAGTCCGCCTCGCCCGTGAGGTCTGTTCGCATGGTCTGAATGTGGGCCGCTTCGAGGTGCTCGAGCGTCGCCGGACGGGGGTGCCCGTAAAAGTTTCGCCTGCCGCAGGAAAGGACGCCCCACTCCGGGCGCAGCGCCGCCAGAAACTCAGGCGTTGAGGAAGAAAGGCTTCCGTGGTGACCGACCTTGAGCAGGTCGGTGTGCGGCAGCCCGGCGGCGACCATGCCTTCCTCGGCAAGCGCCTGCGCGTCTCCTTCAAGCAGCGCCGCGGTTTGCCCATACCGGAGGCGCAGAACGAGCGAGTCGTTGTTGCCCGGCTCCGCCTTCGGGACGTACTCGCGAGACGGCCAGAGTGTTTGTACCTCGGTCGCACTGCCCAGCTCCCAGCGGTCGCCTTGCCGATGCTGCCGGACAGGGATGCCGAGCCCGGCGGCCTTGGCGAGGAGGTCCGCGTAGGTGCGCGAATTGGGGTTATTGCCGACGAGCAGCACGCGAGGGCGGAAGTTGGCGAGCACGGCCGGCATGCCCCCAATGTGGTCCATGTGTGCGTGGCTGATTGCTACGGCATCAAGCCTCCTGATGCCGCGCGCCCAAAGAGCCGGCGAAACGACTTCCTCCCCGATGTCGAAGTTGCTGCCCGGGGGTGCCCCGACCAGGCCGCCCGCGTCCACCAGCATCGTTTTACCGTCCGGGGTGGTGACCAGGATCGCGTCGCCCTGCCCGACATCGAGCGCCGAAACTTCGAG
>CAXTTW010000247.1:0-4632 GCA_964247255.1 uncultured Acidobacteriaceae bacterium | reverse complement strand
CACCACTACCTTTCGGGCCGGCCTGCTGCGCCACCTCATCGTCGGCGGCGTGTTCGGGGTGGTGCTGGGCTCGTTCGCGTCCCGATGGATCCCGCGCCGGCCCCTGCGGTTCGCCCTGTGGGTGTGGCTGCTCGTCATCGGCGCGCAGTTCGTGGTCCGCAACGCGCTCGCGTTGATCCTGCACCAGCCGTGAAGCCGCTTACGGCTTCGCCGCAAGAGCGGCGTCGCTGCACTCGGGCGCTCGCACGACCGGATTGCACCGGACCATCGCGCCGCCTGGAAATGCGACCGAGAACCCGCTGGCGGAGGAAGCATTCTTCGGGTAATCGGTGGACAAGATCTGCGCGCCGCTGAGCATCACGGCATCACGCCGGGCGGGATCGGTCTTGGTGTCCGCGTCGGTTCGCGTCCGGATCAGGTAGCCCTCCCGCGCCAGGCGATCGATCTCCTCCGCCGTGCCGTCGTTCGCCTCGGTGAACGCGGCGTCCGGCGCGCTTGGGACGGCATTGGTGAACAGCACGCGGCCTTCGAGGTTGGGGTGCCCCTCGGTGTAGACCGGCTCCATCGTCCTCTGGTCCATCAGGAACACAACCTTGCCGCGCGCATTTTTGAGCGTGGGCCAATTGCCCGCGCGCACGGCGGCATTCAACGTGGGTGCGGAGCCCCTAACCTGATCGGGTGTGATGAGTTCTCCGGCGGGGAACACCGAGCGAATCTCCGCGTCGAGCGCGTCGAAAACCGCGGGGGTAAACGGCTCGGGAGTCACGGTCGGGAAGTCGACCTTCTTCAGCTTGCCCTGCTTGGTCTCGATGAGCAGGAACACCGGGGTGCTCTCAGGGTGCTTCGCGAGCCAGCCGCGCACCTCGGCGAGGCAGGCGGTGAACGGCTCGCACACGCTTCGCTGGTCCACGTCCTGCACGTGCATGACCTTGAATCCGGGCTTGTCCATCACCCCGCCGGGGTTTGCCTCGGCTTCCGTGCCCGCTTGCTTCTCGAGGTAAGGGTGCGCATAAAGGCCGCCTTTCGCGTCGGCGAAGACGTCGATCTCCAGCTGACGCACGCCGGAGTCTAGCTGCGCGGTCAGCGAGGGATGGGTGTAGTTGAGCGCCGCGAAGGTCTTCGGGTCTTTCGCCCTAAGGATTTTCGCGACCCCCGGCGCAAGCCCCGCGTGGTAACTGTTATGCGTCCCGATCACCTGGATCTGGTTGATCCTGACGCTGTCGTCTGCCGCAAGCAATGCCGCTAAGAAGAAAGTGATCATATTAGAAGAACAGCTTGCCCGCGACCTGCAACTGCCGGGGCGGAAAGTAGGTGGTGATCGCCCCAAAGCTGCCGTTGCTTCGGTTCGAGTCAGGCGGGCCGTAGTTGACTTGGTTCAGCACGTTGAAAGCTTCCAGGCGAAAGTCCAGCAGCGACGCCTCGTTCCAAAGGTGGAAGCCTTTGTGCAGAGCCGTGTCGAGCTGGTAGAAAGGGTAGGTCCGGAGCGAATTACGTCCGGCGTTGCCGTAAGTCTGGCTCTGGTTCGTCGGAACGCTCACCGCCGTCGGGCTCAAGTAATTGGTCACGGACGTCGCGGTTTTGATTCTCTGCCCGTTGCGCGTCACCGGGTTACCCGTAACATTCGGGCGGTAGTTGAGCAGCGAGCTCACCGTCGCGGCCGAGCTCACGTTGTAGATCAGATTGACCGGCTGCCCGCTCGTCGCCGTGTTGATGGCTGAGAACTGCCAGTTTCCCAGAGCGCCCTGCACCAGCCTGGGCGCGCCCGAGCCGAACATACGCCCGTGCCCGTAAGGCAGGTCGTAGATCACGGTCAGGGTGTCGTTTATAGGTTGGTTGTAAGCCGACTGCCCGCGCTCGCCGCGCAGGTTCGCCAGGTTAACGCGCGAGTTGTCGTTATTCGGCGTGTCCAGGTGGCCCGATGCATTGTCGATCGCATGGGACCAGGTGAAGGAGTTGAGCACATACAAGCCCTGCCCGTACCGGTGCTCCAGCTTCGCTTGCAGCGCATTATAGCTCAGCGTGCCGTAGGGGACCGACTCCTCAATCCCCGTGAAGCCCTGGATGGGCCGTCGCGCCAGAAGGCTCGCGCAGGTTCCCGTGGACGGGCATGGGTTCGCCTGGTTCAGGTCCGCCAGTACCTGGATGTGGACCCCGTGTTCCCCCACATAGGAGACAGTAATCACCGTGCGCGGCGCGACCTCCGTCTGCACGTCCAGGTGGTAAGCCTGCACATAGCCGGTCGGTATGTTGAACGGAATGTAGCGTGACTGCGAAAGCGACGTGCTGAAGTTAGCTGGCGCGGTAAATCCCTGCGGGAATCCCTGCGCCTCCGTCCGGAAGCAGGTGGTCGGCGCGAGGTCGTTCGTGCACAGCGGCTGTTTGTTGGCCTGGATGGAGAACGGCGCGTACTGCTGCACGCTCGCGTTCACGATCGACGGTCCGTTGTAAGCGAGCAGGTTCTCGCCGCCCTCGCGGTTGAACTGGTCGTAGCTGATGCCGTACGCCGCCCGGACCACCGTAATCGGACTCGCCTGGTAAGCGAAGCCGACGCGCGGCGCGAAGTCCAGCTTCGGCGTGTTCACGAGCGCCCTTTGGCTGATGGATCCGTCCGTCGCCTGCTGGAGGGTGTTGGTCGCCGGGTTGAAGTTGGCCAGCTTGTTGCCGTCGACGAACTGCGGCGTGACCAGCTCGTAGCGCAGGCCGAGATTGGCCGTGAACTTAGGCGACAGCTTCAAGTCGTCCTGCGCGTAGAAGAAATCCATGTATTGGTGGTAGTTCACGATCGCGACATTACTCAGGTTGTAGCCGTTGCGCGCCCCGACCAGGAAGTCGGCGAGGAAGGAAGCTTCCGTCGCCCCCGCATCTCTGGAAGCCGCCGTCGCGGAGAAGCCGCCCGCATAACTGTCCGCTCCGTAAGTCGGGTTGAAGTCGTTGATCTCCGTGTTGATCGACAGGAACTCCCAGCCGAATTTGAGGCTGTTGCGTCCTTTCAGCAGCGTGTAATTCACCTTGGGGTCGATGACGAAGGGGTTCTGAAACTGCGGGCTGCTCGACTGCGCGCCGAACTGCGTAAACCCATTGACCGCCTGCGCGTTCAGGTAGCGGGAGATGGACGGGTCTGTCGGCAGCCCGCCGATGCCCGCGGCTGCCAGCAGGCTCGGCTGCCCGAGGCCGAACGGCGACTTACCGCCCTTAGTCCAGTCGAAGCCGAGCCGCGCATCCAGGATGTTGCTCTGATTGAAGCTGTGAGTTATTCCCGCAGCGACCTGCTTGTTAGTGATGTAGATGTTGCCGTTGCTGTTGCCGCCCGCCGGGCCGGGGATTCCGTTCGCGTCCTGGATATCTCCGTTGTGCTCGGAGAAGCGCCCGAACGCCGTGGTCTTCTCAGAGGCGAGATAGTCCACGCGCCCGTCGCCTTTGTCGTCGACCAGCGATGCCTTGGGCACGGAAACGTAGTTATTCGAGAAGCTATTCGGGTTGGGCACGTTGGGCGCGGGCAGCGCCGCGATTACCAGCCGGGCAAGCGGCGTCCAGTCCGCCTGCGGAACCACTCCGTTCGCGTACGAAACCCCGGTGATAGGGTTGCGCAGGGGCACCGGTGCGCCTGCCGTCGTCTGAAAGACGCCGAGGCGCTGGTTCGCGTTCGGGATGGTCACCGCCGTGTACTGGCCCTGCACCTGCCGGTTGCCCTCGTAGTCCGCGAAGAAGAACAACTTATCGCGCTGGATCGGGCCGCCCAAGGTGCCGCCGAACTGGTTCCGGATCAGCACGGGCTTGACCGGGCGGCCCGTGATCGGGTTCACCGGCGGGGTAAACGGGCCGATCGCGTTCAGGCTGGTGTTGCGGTTGTATCCGTACGCGTCGCCGTGGAACTTGTTGGTCCCGCTGTTGATGCTCACGTTGATGACCGCGCCCGAGGCCCGGCCGTACTCCGCCGAGTAGTTGTTCGTCTCGACCTTGAACTCGTTGATCGCGTCCGGCGAAGGCGGAATGTTCTGGTTGGAGAAGCCTTGGTTGGAAGTGCCGTAGGCGTTGTTATCCAGACCGTCGAGCAGGAAATTGTTGAACTCGCTCCGCTGCCCGTTCACGTTATAACTGGCGTCCCGGCTCGTGACCGTCTGGTTTTCGAGGTTGCTCCGCTTCACCCCCGGGACGAGAAGGGTTAAGTCCGCATACGCGCGGCCGTTCAGGGGGAGGTTGTGCACCTCCGTCGGCGAGATGACCGTACCGGTCGAGCTGCTTTCGGACTCCAGCAAGCTGGCCGCGCCCGAAACCGTCACGGTTTCGGTTTGTTTGCCCGGCTGCAGCGCCACATCAACCCGCTGTCGGGCCGCCACCGCCACCGCGAACGGGTCCGTGAGCGTCTCGCTAAAGCCGTTCGCGTTCGCATCCAGCCGGTACTGCCCTACCTGCACACTGGTGAAGGTGAACTGGCCCTGCGCATCGGCCTGCACCACGGCTTTCTGGCCGGTTTTCGTGTTTACCAGGGAAACCATGCTCCCCGGCACCGCCGCGCCCGACCCATCGCGCACGAATCCCAGCACCGAGGCCGTGTCGAACTGCCCCCAGGCTGTCCCGGCTCCGCTCAGAACCGCAAAAATCGCCAGCCGCAAACCTCTCGAAACACCCACC
>CAXTTW010000246.1:0-4633 GCA_964247255.1 uncultured Acidobacteriaceae bacterium | reverse complement strand
GAACCTCGATATAGCTGTCAGCGCCGGTGTACAGGCGAGTCTTCGCGCCGAAGGTGGCGCGGTGGTCGCACATCAGGTCGTAGCCGGTGGTCAGGGTGATGTGCTCGGACGCATGCGCCATGGCTGGGGCCAGGAGGGTCGGAAGCAGGCCGAAGATGTGCAGAAGGCGCGGCATCGGGGTCAGGCTACCATGGCCGGTATTGCCATTCGCGTCGGTTTCGCGGTAAGGGGCGACTCCGCGTGAGCGGAAAGCAGGTCCTTCGCTGCGCTCAGGATGACCCTTATCCTAGAGGCCGCAGGCTTTACGGTGGGCTGCGAATAAGACAAACCTTCAGGCATAAGCGGTGCCGCAGCGCCCAGGGTGACCCGCCCTCGCATCGGAAGAGCCATCAAGCGGCAAAGCAGACGAGGCAGGCGCACCACTCAGACCGCCTGCGGTTCGGTGGCGGCTTCAATTGCCGCTTCCAGCAGCAGCACCGCGCCGTCCTCGTCATTCGTAGCGGGGCTCACTTGCCAGCCCGCGCGCTCGCCCTCTTCGCGGAGAGCGTTGCTCGCGTTCGCCATCAGAACGGGCTGGCCGGCCCAGCGCAGCATCTCCAAATCGTTCCAGTTGTCGCCGACCGCCATGACCTCTTCGCGCCGGATGCCGCGCCGCTCGGCCAGCCTCGCCAGGGCGACACCCTTGTTGCAGCCCAGCGGCAGGATGTCCAGGATGCTCAGGTCGCGTTCCGCGTACTCGGTCCGGTGCATCTCGATCTGCGCGGCATAGGGTGTGGTTTTCAAGTGTTTCTCGGCCGCGTGCATCTGCGCGACGGTGCCGCAGATCATGCCCTGGATCGCCGGCTCGCCACGATCGAAGACGCGCTCCAGCGGGTCCACCTGCTCGATGTACGGCAGGTTCGCGTCGACCCAAAGGGCGATGCGGTCGTGCAAACGGTCCAGCGATTCGAGTACCAGCTCGCCTGGGCCATGCTTCTCGAAGGTGAACACCATGGTCCCGCCGAAGGGGCGCAGCTCGGCGCACAGGGAGCGGCTGGTTTCGAGCGATAGGAAGAAGCGGTCGACGACGTTGCCGGCGAAGTCGCGGGTAGTCGCCCCATTGGACGCGATGAGCACCGTCGAGGGGTCGAGGCCGATGGGCTCCAGCAAAGGCAGGGCATACGCGCCGCGGCGGCCCGTTGCGATTACCACCTCGATCCCGGCGGCTTTTGCGGCGCGCAGGGCGGCCATGGTGCGGTCGCTCATGCCCGTGCCGGACGAGGGCATGAGGGTTCCGTCGATGTCGAAAGCCGCGAGGCGGATAGGGGGCTTCATGGGTGTTTCCAGTCTATCGGCATGTTCGGCGCTTTTCTTCAGGGCCCGCGGCGAAGATTCCCGCACGGCGGTAACCTCCCGTGCGATTTAGTCTGGTTCCATGCCGAAGATCAGCTCGCTCCAGTGCTCGCGCTGCGAGCGCCACATCCCCGCCGACGGGCCCCGGACCCTATGCCCGCACTGCGCGGGCGTCCTGTATGTGCGTTACGACATGGATGCGCTGCGCGCCTCGGTCCGCAAGCCCGGCACCGCGGCGTACAACCAGCTTGACGACAGCATGTGGCGCTACCGCGGTGTTCTCCCGGAGGTGGACCCGGTCACGCTCGGCGAGGGCTGGACGCCGCTGCTCCGAAGCCGCCGCTACCCGGGGCTCCATATCAAGGAGGAGGCGACCAACCCGACCGGGACCTTCAAGGCGCGAGGCATGAGCATGGCTGTCTCGATGGCCAAGCAGTACGGCCTCACCAAGTTGGCCGTGCCTTCCGCCGGCAACGCCGCCGGGGCGCTCGCGGCGTACGCGGCGGCCGCGGGCATTGAGGCGCACATCTTTATGCCGCGCGACGTGCCCTTCGCCAACTACCTGGAGTGCGTGGCCTACGGCGCGCGCACCACGCTGGTCGACGGGCTGATCTCCGACTGCGTCCGTATCGTCACGGAGCGCAAGGAGCCCGAGGGCTGGTTCGACATGTCGACCGTCAAGGAGCCGTACCGGGTTGAGGGAAAGAAGACCATGGGCTACGAGCTGGTGGAGCAGTGCGGCTGGCAGTACCCGGACGCGGTTTTCTACCCCACGGGCGGCGGCGTGGGCTTTATCGGGATGTGGAAGGCGTTCGAGGAGATGGAGCAGCTGGGCTGGGTTTCGGGCAGGCGTCCGAAGATGATCGCGGTGCAGAGCTCCGGCTGCGCGCCAGTCTCGCGGGCCTACCGGGAGCACGAGCCCGCGTCCAGGATGTGGGAGGGCGCGGCGACCTTCGCGAGCGGCCTGCGCGTGCCAAAACCATACGGGGACTACATCGTGCTTGACATCGCCGCGAAGTCGGGAGGCATGGTGATGGACCTGCCCGACGACGTCATCCTCGCCTCGCTGCTGGACTACGCGAAGCACGAAGGGCTGCTGCTCTCGCCCGAGGGCGCGGCGGCGACCGCGGCCTACGATCAGCTGCTGGTTTCCGGCTTCCTCAAGGCGGAGGACCGGGTGGTCTTGTTCAACACCGGCGCGGGCCTGAAGTACACCGACCTGACCGCCGAGCAGATGGGGCTTTCCCGGCCCGCGAAGCTGCCGGAGCGCATGGCCGTCGGCGGCATCATCACCCCACAATGAGCGAGTACTTCCTAACAAGCGAGCGGCTCGGCTTCCGGCACTGGACCGCCGAGGACCTGCCGCTGGCGCTCGCCCTGTGGACTGATCCGGGCGTGACCGCGTTCCTGGACGGTCCGTGGACCCCGGCCCAGGCCGAAGCGCGGCTCGCGCTCGAGATCAGCCGGCAGCGGACGCTGGGTATGCAGTACTGGCCCATCTTCGAGCTCGCCACGGGACGGCATGCCGGGTGCGCCGGTTTGAAGCCCTACGGGGACGAGCCGGGCGTTCTGGAGCTGGGCGTGCATCTCGCGCCGCCGTTCTGGAGCGGGCGCTATGGGGAGGAGGCGGCCCGGGCAGTGATCGAGCATGGCTTCCAAGTCTTGGGCGCGCGAACGTTGATGGCCGGCCACCATGCGCGACATCAGGCCTCGAAGGCGCTGATGGACCGGCTCGGCTTTCAGTTCGACCACATGGAGCTCTGGGGTGTGAACCGCCGCGAGTGCCCGTTTTATCGCCTTGATGCTAGGGTCGCGAAAGGATAGAAGCTTTCCGCGAATGGGTGCTTTGCCTCATTCAGCGGCAAGCTCCACATCAATCGATGCTCTCCGCCACCCTTCCTCTAGGAGCGAGCAACCAGCCACCGCAGCTTGCCGGACGTAGCGAGGTCCTGACTGACATTCGGGTCTCCCTTGCCCGAATGCGCAGGGGCGCATTCAGCAGAAGTTCAATCTCGGTGGTTGCGCGGTCCCGCGCATGGTAGTAACGCGTTTATGGTGCCGCGTTTCGGGGCGTTTTTGAACAGGCGGGCCGCGTCGAGCGGATAGCGTCAGTACCCGTTCGCGATCAGGTACCCCACCGTGACCTCAAACGGCTTATCCGCGCCTGTGTCCCAGGCGGCGAGCTCAGTCCATTCCGCGCGCTGCTCGGTGGCGGGGCCGGGCTGGAAGCCGTTCTGGACCGCCAGCTTCATCAACACGTCGGCCTCCAGGTTGACCGGCGCGCCGGGCGCGAGGGTGTGCAGGTTGGTTGCATCGTACGTGTGCGGAATCACGGCGACGTGGAGCTCGCCCGCGCCTGTGGGTGTGTCGTCGTTGGCGTCCCGCTCCGGGAACCAGCGGGCGACGGTCAGCGAGATGCCCTCGATTGTGACCGAGCCCTTCTCGACCACGAACCGGCCCACGGCGGGCGGGACCGCGAGGCGTAAGCGCCAGTCGGTACGTGCCCCCTCGCCGATCGGATCGAGCGCGAGCAGCGATCCGGTCGCGTCCACGTGCCCCTGCACGATGTGGCCGCCGAGCGGCGCGCCCGCGGGTGTGGGCAGCTCCAGGTTGACCAGCGAGCCCGGCGCGAGCGAGGCCAGCGAGGTACGGGCAACGGTCTCCGCCGCCAGCTCGGCGTGGAAGCGCTTGGAGTCCGGAGCGAGCGCGGTGAGACACACGCCGCTGACGGCGATGCTGTCGCCCACCTGCAGTTTGGCCGCGAGTTTGGGCGCGTGGATGGTGAGCCGTTGCGCCCCGTTCGCTTCCGCGAGCGCCTCGATGGTGCCCGTCGCCTGGATCAACCCTGTGAACATGGCTCAAGTCTACCGGGCGAGATCAACGATCCCGCCACGGATCGCGCAGGTAGGCCTCGAAGCGGAAGTCCGACCCGGAGTCCGCGGTCGAGGACCGGCGCAGCTCCAGGTGCATGGACGTCGTGCCCGCGAGCAGGGGCACGCCCGCCTCGCCCAGGAACATAGGCGCGTAGAACAGGCACAGCTTGTCCGCTAGCGGGCCGCCGCCGTCCTCGCCGTCGAGCAGGGTGCGGTTCAGGCGGGAGCCGCCCTCGCACAGCAGGTTCAGGATTTGGTACTGACCGCCCAGAAGTTCCAAGGCTGCCCGGACGTCGAGCGCGCCCGAGCCGAGCGTCGCGATGGAGCGCACCTGCACGCCCGCGCCTTCAAGCGCCAGCCGCCGTTCGCGGTGCCCACCGCCCTCCTCCCTGGTCAGGATCAGGACGTCGTTCTGCGCGGTCTGTACC
>CAXTTW010000245.1:0-4635 GCA_964247255.1 uncultured Acidobacteriaceae bacterium | reverse complement strand
GGTGAAGGCCCCACCCTCCCCAGGTACGCCATGCGGAAAGAGTATGTCACGAGCAGCGGGCGATGGGACGTGGTTAACGGGAGATGGGTGGGGGGGAGAAGGGCAAGGGTCCGGAAGAGATTTCAGCGCGAGAACGAGGGCCATCCTGAGGAACAAAGTGAAGAGGGCCTGCTTTCACCCCTAAAAAGGGCGGAAAGCAGGTCCTTCGCTTCGATCAGGATGACCCTTATTCAGAGTCGCTCCAGGGACGAGGAGGCGCCGGAAAGAGAGAGGGCCAAGGCGAGAGAGTGAGCTGATCTTTCGCCCTTCTCCCTTTCCCTTGCCCCCTTCACCCTGCCTCTAGAACAGGTACTTCAGCGACAGCTGGATCTGCCTCGGGAAATTCGCCTGGTTCGCGCCGACCGTGCCGTAGCCGGACCACGCGCCGGGGTCGTTCGGGTTGGCGACCTGCAGGTTGCGCTGAAGCGGCTGGTCGTACCCGCCCAGGTTGGGGCCGCCGAACTGCGGCGTGTTCGTCAGGTTGAAGGCCTCCGCCTTGAACTGCAGCGTGTTGCCTTCCCGGATCGGGAACTGCTTTTCCAGGCCGAGCTGCGTCTGCTGCGCGTACGGGTTGCGGAGGTGGCTGGTCCGCTCAATCCGCGTCCTGATCTGGTAGGGCGTGAAGTTCGACAGGCAGGTTGCCGGAGTCTGGGTCTGGTACGCCCGGATATTGTCCGAGTTGTCGATCCAACCCTGGTAGCTGTGGTGCGACTTAGGCTGGAAGTTATACGTCCCGCCGCAGTTGTAGTTGAAGGTTTGCGGCAGGTTGCCGACCGGCGTTCCCCCGTCGTTCGAGAATATCCAGTCCAGCTGCCAGCCCGCGATCGCTTCGTTTACCAGCGCGTTCGCGCCCGACGCGAAGGCCTGCCCGCGCCCGAACGGCAGCGAGTACAGCCCGCTTAGCGCGAAGTCCCAAGGACGGTCCCCTTCGTAGATCACCGAGTACGGCACAGTGTCCACGTAGTTGTTCTGGTTGTTGTTCAGCAGGTTCGTCCGATTGGTCGTGCGCGAGTAAGTGAACGAAGCCAGAACGCTCAAGCCGCTCGATAATGCCCGGCCCGCCGTCAGGCGCTTTTCGAGCTTGGCCTGGAGCGCGTCATAGGTCGAGGAGCCGATCGGTACGATGTAGTCATACAGTCCGTTGTACTGCGGGTAAGGCACCAGCAGCTGCGACTGCGCGATCGTCGGGCTGCTACCCAGGTCCGTATTGTTTGGCAACACCCCATAGAAGGGATTCGGCACCTGCGAGTTCAGGAACGTCCCCTGGTCCGCGACCGCCGCCTGCACCAGCGCCAGCGGCAGCGAGTTCAATTGCGTCCCGATGCGCTGCTGCGTCGTGTAGTTTCCCACATAGCTGACGTCGTAGATGGTATGAACCGGCCCCGCACCCTGCACGCCGAACGACCAGTAATTCGTCTTCGGGATGCGCCGCGCGCGCTGGTCGAACCCGATTCCATTGCCCACTTCGGACAGCAGTCCCTGCGTGAAGCCCGGGGGCTGGATGATGCCATTCGGGTAGGGCGTGCCGGAGTTGAAGTAGCTAGTCGGGGTACGCCCACCGTCGAGCGTGCCGACGTAGTTTGTTTGCTGCTGGAAGGTATTGGTGCCGCCCAGTTCGATACCGAGGCCGCTCGAGATGCCGAAGCCGCCCTTGATCACCAGCTCCTTGTGCGGCGAGTAGGAGATGCCGACCTTCGGCAGGAAATTGCCGAGCAGATTCTCATACGCGGTGAAGCTCGACGTCGGGAACAGGAGCCCGCCCCGCAGAGGGTTGGGGATGCCGCCCGCGCCGTTCAGCTGCGCCGAAAGCGGGCTAATCGCGTTCAGGTCCACGCCCGCCGACAAACGATTGCGCCGCTCCACGGGAGAGGTTTCCGTTTCCCAACGAATGCCCAGGTTGAAGCTCAGATTTGGGCGCGCCTTCCAATCGTCCTGCACATAGGCCGAATAATAGCGGTACGCCTCGTACACGCTTTGATAGTCCTGCACGCTGCCGCTGTCCGGATAGCCCAGCAGAAGATCGGCGATCTGGTCGCCGTCACCCAGGCCCTGGTACGGATTCTGCTGCGTAAACTGCGAACCGAAGGTGAACGAGCCGTTCGGCTGGCCGATTCCGTTCGGCTTGAAGTGAAACAGCTCGCCTTCAAACCCGGCGTGCAGAGTATGGTGACCCAGCGTCTGCGTTACGTTCGGCGCAAGGTCGAAGGTCTCGTTCACGTTGTCGTCCGCATAATAGTTTCCGATGATGCCCGTGAAGCGGCTGCCGTTCAGGGCAATCTGCGGCGGCAGGCTCATGTTGGTCGTCGGGATGACGGGCATGTTCAGTCCCAGGCTCCCCGCAGTAAAGCCCGCGCCCGCGAGCCCCGCCGCCGCGCCGCCGTTCGGGTTGCGGTTGACCGCGCGGTTCCAGGCCAGGCGCAGGTCCCCTACCCGCGTCGGCGTGAAGGTGTGCGACACATCAAAAGTCGTCGCGAAGCTCTTGCGCGAGTTGTTGATGTTGCCCTGTGAAATCGCAATCGGCAGGCCGGAGGAGTTGCGGTACTCGGTCCCGGCGAACTCCGTGTAGATGCCGTAGAGCCGGGTCCGGTCCGTGACGTCATGGTCCACCCGGATCATGGGCTGGTTGTAGCTATAGCGGCCCGGGTCCGCCGCCGCGTAGTTCGAGTTATAGGTGTTGCCCGCGACGTTCGGCTTCGGATACAGGTTGAGGATCGCGAGACCCTGCGCGCTGATCCGGTTCGCCGGGATCACGTTGCCCGGGAACTGGTCGCGCGTGTACTGCTTGCATGGGTTTTGCCCCGGCACCAGGCAGCGCGTGGTCAGCGGGTCGTAGATGTTCTTGCCGCTGGTCGCCGCCAGGTATGGCCCCAGGTTCACATTGCCCTGCGCGTTCGGGAACAGGTCCGCCGTCGGGACGTTCGTCACGACGCCGACCGGCAGCACCTCCCGCCAGCCCTCGAACGAGAAGAAAAAGAAGGTCTTGTTCCGGTCGATCGGCCCGCCCACCGTACCGCCGAACTGGTGCTGGTTGTGGAACGGCTTGCGCGTCCCGGACTGATTGAGCTGAAACACGTTCGCGTCCATTGACGAGTTGCGCCAGAAATCGAACGCCGTGCCGTGGAACTTGTTGGTTCCCGACTTCATCACGGTGTTGATCTCGCCGCCCAGCGAGCGCCCGTACTGCGCGTCGTAGGTGTTGGTCTGCACCTTGAACTCATCGACCGCGTCGATGCTCGGCGAGACATTCCACGTACCCGCGCCCCCTCCCCCCTGCGAGGAGATCGGCGCGCCGTTCAGCGAGAACTGGTTCTGGTTGCCGCTCTGCCCGTTGATCGAGTACGCGTTGCTCTCGTCCCACGCGCGGGTGCCAGAGTAGCCGCCCGGCCCGAATGTGGTCTGCGTGAAGCGCGAGCCCGGCGTCAGGCCCAGCATGGTGTACAGCTGTCGCCCGTTCAGGGGCAGGTTCTGCACCTTTTCGGGGTCGAGCACCGTACCCAGCGACGCATCGCCCAAAGTCACCCGGGTCGCGTCGCTCGCGACGGTCACCGTCTCCGAGACTTGCCCCGGTTGCATCTTGTAGGTCAGCTCGATCTTCGAGGCCACGTCGACGTGAATTCCGTTCTGCGTCTGGCTTTGGAAGCCGTCCTTGCGCGCCTCGACGTTGTACGTTCCCAGGTCCACCAGCGGAATCGTGAACTGCCCGTCCGCCCGGCTTACCGCAGTGTAAGTCTGCGAGGGGCCGGACGCCGTCACGGTCGCCCCCGGCACCACCGCGCCGGTTTGATCCGTGACCAGCCCGCTGATGGTTCCTCGAAACTCCTGCGCGCGCAGGGAGCCGACGGAAAGGACGAGCGCCGGCACGAAGATCGCCGACACCGCGAGTGGGGACGCCTGCCTGACAGAGAAAAGCCGCATGCTGCCTACCTCGAACGCGCTTCACTTCGGATCCGCTTTCCCATAAACCTGAAATCGTTTCCAAAATCGAGAGAACCATAATGCCTCGTTCACGCGCTTGTAAACCTTTTTTGCGGCGACCGGTGGAAATCGCATTACGCCGGTAACCAGCCTGGGCACCTCCCGCACGCCTTGCACCCTGCCCCTTTAACCTTCACCCTCCACCCTGCCTTTCAAAACAGCTCCGGAATGTTCGTGAACGCGATCCGTGTCGGAGCAGAAGCCCCCGCGAGCAGCATGCTCGCCGTGCCCAGGGTGTTGGTCCCGTAGCGGCCGTTCACCTTATCCATGGCTGCGGAAAGCCGGGTCCGCCGGGCTTCCGCGCCCTCCACCGTTTCCCACAAAGAGAGCGTGTGCAGCGCGTCCGGCACCAGCTCCCCCAGCCACACGCCTACGTAAAATGGGGTGCGGTGCGCCTCTCCCGCCGGCCGCCGTGCCCACAACTTGCCCAGCGCCTCCACCAGCGTCTGGGTGTCCTGGCACTCCACCACTGGCGCGCCTTGCGACCAGCCGAGCTGCGGGATGCCTGAGCTGTGCACCTTGCCCGTGCGGGCCCCGCGCGGCGCGGCGTACTTGACCGACACCGTCACGTGCGTCGTCCAAAGGCGCGCCGCCCTGAGCCGCATCGCCGCCTTATGCAGC
>CAXTTW010000244.1:0-4682 GCA_964247255.1 uncultured Acidobacteriaceae bacterium | reverse complement strand
ATCCGGAGGGTTTTGCGAACCTCCTCAATCGAGAAGGTCTGGCCGTAGGGAGCTTGCACCAGGTCGACGTCGCAACCGAAGGCGCGGCCGAGGGCGGCCCAGCGCTCGCCGAACTTGCCGGCGGAGAGGACGAGGATTCGATCGCCGGGCGAGGTGATGTTGCTCACGGAGGCCTCCATCGCGCCGGTGCCGGAGGCCGCCAGGATCAAAACATCGTTCTGTGTGCCGATGAACTCCTTAAGCCCGGCGAGAACTCGCTCGAACAGCTTGCGGAACTCCGGGGTGCGGTGGTGCATGTCGGCCGCAGCCATGGCGAACTGTGCTGCGGGGAGGAGCGGCGTGGGGCCGGGGGTGTAGAGGCGGGTCTTGCGGATCATGCTCGGGGCTTTCCGGAAAAGGTCTGGGAGCGCATGGGCGTGATTGTAGACGGGTTGGAGCTGTCTCCGCTGGAGAGGCAGGCTCGCTGCTTGGAAGCGCGGCCTACAATGGACCTTTCGCGGAGGTGCGGGTGATGGCGGATGAGGGTTTGGCGAAGCGGATCGACCGGGACATCGTAACAGCGATGAAGGCGCGCGAGGCGGGGCGGGTGGAGGCGCTGCGGATGGTGAAGTCGGCGCTGAAGAGCCGCGAGATCGACAAGCGCGAGCCGCTGACCGAAGAGGAAGCCCGCGCGGTGCTGGGGACCTTGATCAAGCAGCGGCAAGACTCGGTCGAGCAGTTCACGAAGGGGAACCGTCCAGAGCTGGCGGCGAAGGAGGCGGGGGAGATCGCGTTGATCGAGAGCTACCTGCCGCAGATGGCGACGGAGGACGAGCTGCGGCCGCTGATCGCGGAGGCGCTGGCGGATTTGGGCGAGAGCGGGGCCAGGCTGGGCGCGAAGGCGATGGGGCCGGCGATGAAGGCGGTGAACGAGCGAATCAAGCGGCTGGGGCTGCGGGCGGACGGGAAGGTGGTCAGTGCGCTGGTGAAGGCGGGGTTGGGGGAGGGATAGAGAGTCCAATGCTCCCGATGGGCCGGGAGCTGTCCAGGCAAATCGAGCTTTCTTGCTGCAAGCTTCTCTCCTTGACAGACCAGGAGAGCGGGCGCATTCTCGTCCTAGACGAACTAGGAGGAGAAGCTCATGGCCAAACAGGTGGACCTGCTCCAGGGAACTCTGGAAATGCTGATCCTGAAGGCAGTGTCGCTCGGACCGCTGCACGGGTACGGAGTGCTGTTGAGGATTGGTCAGATCAGCGGGGAACAGCTGCTGGTGCAGCAGGGATCGCTTTACCCGGCGCTATACCGACTGGAGGCGAGCGGGGCGCTGGCGACGGAGTGGTCGCAGAGTGAAAACAATCGAAAAGCGAAGTACTATTCGCTGACCCCGCTTGGACGCCGACAGCTGGACGAGGAGACGGAGAAGTGGGGCCGCATGGCGCGAGTGGTGAGCGCGATCCTGCGGGCTACGGTGCCACCCGCGACGGCTGATGAGGCGGTGCAGTCGTGAGTGGCGGCTTGTGGTTGCGGAGCATGCATCGGCTGCGGGCAGCCCTGGGACGCAAGCGAGTGGAGCGGGAGATGGAGGACGAGATCCGGTTCCACCTCGACGCGCGCGCGGCGGAGCTGGTGCGCTCCGGGGTGCCTGAGGCCGAGGCCCGGAGGCAGGCTCGGCTGGAGTTCGGCGGGGTAGAGACGCACAAGCACGGGATGCGGGCGGCATCGGGATTGCCATGGCTGGAAGGGGTTTGGACCGACCTGCGCTATGGGGCACGCGTGCTGCGAAAGAGCCCGGGGTTCACGGCGATAGCGGTTTGTTCACTGGCCTTGGCGATCGGAGCGAACACGACGATCTTTTCAACAGCGAACCGGCTGATTTACGCAAAGCTCGGCGTGCCTCGGCCGGGTGAGCTGCGCCTGTTCACGCTGGAAGGGCCGACACCGCTCGCGGCCCACTCGACATGGGGCAACAACACAATTGAACACGGGTGGGAACACCTGGACATGTTTCCCTATCCGGTGTTTAAGCAGATGCAAATGCATGCCCGCACGCTCGAGCCGGTCGGCTTCAAGGATACGTACGGCCTGAACGTGACTGCGAACGGCCTGGCTCAGGAGGCAAGCGGGGAGCTGGTCTCCGGCAACTTCTACGGAGCCATGCGCCTGAAGCCGCAGCTGGGGCGGGGCATTGTGCCCGCAGATGATGCCGTGCAGGATGCTGGGGCAGTGGCGGTCATCGGCGACGGCTTCTGGCATCGCGCGTTCGGCGGCGCCCCCGACGTGCTGGGGCGCGTGCTGACTGTGAATGGAAATCTGGTGACCGTCGTCGGCGTAAACCTCCGCGAGTACACGGGTGCCGGTGGGTCGCCGCGCGGTACCGACCTCGTGATGCCGCTTTCCATGGTCAACCAGGTTTCACCCACATTCGGGACCGAGCTGAACCTTTTGAGCAGGCCGGAGGTTTGGTGGGTCAACCTGCTCGCCCGGAAGCGGGTGGGTGTTCCAGAGCAGCAGGCAGCTGCGGAAATGAATGCCCTCTTCGGGGCAGCCGTGCGAGGTGCCGGCATCAGGGATTTGAAATCGTCCGATCACATCCCGAAAGTTCTCCTGGAGGATGGCAGCCGAGGGTTGAATATGGCCGGATCTTCGCTCGGCAAGCCTATGAATGTGCTCCTCGGCATGACCGTGCTGGTCCTGCTTCTGGCCTGCGCGAATCTGGCGAACCTGATGCTGGCGCGGGCCGGCGCGCGGGAGCGTGAGACGCAGGTGCGCCTCGCGCTTGGGGCAAGCCGAGCGCGGGTCATGCGCCAGGTATTGACGGAAAGCTTGATGCTCGCCGGAATGGGCGGAGCCCTGGGCTTTGCCCTCGCATTTGTGGTCCGCGACCGGGTGCTGCTGCTGCTTATTCCCGGTTCGCAGCGCCTGGCGGAGGCGCAGCACGCACCCTTTGACTGGCGCGTTTTCGGGTTCGGGTCTGGAGTGACCATTGCTACCGGTTTGCTCTTCGGTCTGCTGCCCGCCTGGCGTGCTTCGCGAGGCGAGCTGCGAGGCGGCTTAAAGGAGAGTGGGCGCACGGCGACCCGACAGCGGCGCAACTGGAGCGGGCGAGGTCTGGTGGCATCGCAGGTGATGCTCGCGACCTTGCTTGTTGCCGGGGCCGCGCTCTTCGTCCGAACGCTGGTAAACCTGTACCGGATCGACCCCGGATTCAGGACGCAAGGGCTGCTGCAGTTCGATGTAAGCCTGCCGAAGCAGCGCTACCCCGAGGAGAAAGCGGGCGCGGTAATGGAGCGCATGAAGCAGGCGCTTGCGGCGGTCCCTGGCGTGCAGGCAATGACCTTGAGCAGTGTCGCCCTGCTGGCAGGCTCACAAAACGCCACAACCCTGAACCCGCAAGGCACGCCGACAGGCAAGGAGCGAGGCGCCTGGTTCAGCGACGTCGATGACCGGTTCTTTTTCGTGATGGGCATCGCCATGCGGCGCGGGCGCGGTTTCGGACCTGAGGATACGCCGCAATCGCCCGGCGTCATCGTCATCAACGAGACACTGGCGCGCCAGACTTTTCCAAACCGGGATCCACTCGGGCAAAGGCTCACCTTCAACCTGAATGCGAATCCCGTAAAGTGGCTTACGGTGATCGGGGTCTGCGCGGATACGGCGTACAGCGATCTGACCCAGGCAACACTGCCCCTCTTCTTTGACCTGTACCGGCAGACACCTTCTTTCTCGGGCGGCACGTATACGATCCGTTCCACCCTGCCGCCCAAGACCCTTCTGCCGGGCCTGAGGCGGGCCGTGCAGTCGGTGGACCGGGACGTACCTCTGCGTAACATTCGCACCATGGACGAGCAGATTGCCCAAGACCTCCAGCAGCAGCGGCTTTTCGCGGTCTTGACGGCCGCCTTTGGACTGCTGGCGCTCGTTTTGGCGGTTGTGGGGGTGTACGGAGTCATGGCCTATACCGTGGCGCAGAGGACGCAAGAAATCGGGATCCGTTTGGCGCTTGGTTCGCCGCGCGGCGCGGTGCGCTGGATGGTGCTGCGGGAGTCGCTCCTGCTGAGCGTAGCCGGTGTGGGGGCGGGTTTGTGGGTCGCACTCGCGCTGGGGCGCTTGGTGGAGTCGCTCCTGTATGGGCTCAAGCCGCGCGATCCACTCTCGCTTGCTGCTTCGGGAACGATCCTGCTCATGGTGGCGCTGCTGGCTGGGTGGTTGCCGGCAGTGCGGGCTTCCAGGGTAGACCCGATGCAGGCGCTACGGCATGAGTGACGGTAGGCTTTACAACCGCTTGAGCTCGCTTGTGAAGTGCCGCCAGTCCTCCGTGGTCTGCCCGGCGTAGCTCTCGGCGAAGGCGAGGAGGGCGGCGGTGAAGTGTTTGCCGTCGCCGAGGTGGGCGGCGATTTGGCGGGGGTTGCCGGAGCGGGCGTGGCCGCGGGCGAGCATTTCGCCGCAGACTTGGGCGTACTCGCCGAGCTCGGCGCCGCTGAGGGCGGAAAGGTCGACGGCGGCTTTGTGGTCGTTGAGCTGGCGGACGAGGTAGCCGCTGCCGTGGAGGGTGGTCCAGCCGAGGAGGGGGTCGGACTGGAGCTGCATGGCGCGCTGGCCTTCGACGACGCGGCGGCCTTCGTGGGTGGGCGAATCGTCGGCAGCAGGTCCGGGCAAATAGGACGCGTAGACGGAGGGGGCTTCCTCCTTAATCTGGAGGAGGG
>CAXTTW010000243.1:293-4697 GCA_964247255.1 uncultured Acidobacteriaceae bacterium | reverse complement strand
GCCGCACACCCCCCCCCGGCGGTCGGGGGGGGGGGGCCGGGCGCCGGCATCGCCCGGGGATCGCGGCCCAAGCCGCGCCGCGCGGGCCGGGTACGGCCTGTCAGTCCCAACGCTAAAGTGCGAGGCAGGGCGTGTCAACCGCTCCCGCTCCCGCTTTGGAACGCATCCACGGTTTAGCATCGCCTATGTTCTTCGCTCGCCCATGCCAATAAGCCAACTCCGTGCCGCGCCCAACCAGCTGACGTTTCTGCGGCTTTGCCTGGTGCCGTTTCTGCTGCTCGCGGTGCTCGAAGGCCGCTTCGTCGCGGCGTTCGCGTTGTTCGTGGTAGCCGGAGTGTCCGACGCGCTTGACGGCCTTCTGGCCCGCTGGCTCAAGCAGCGCACCACGCTCGGCATGTACCTGGACCCGGTTGCCGACAAGCTGCTGCTGTCGTCCTTGTTCCTGACCCTGCACCATGTGGGGCTGGTTTCGCGGCGGGTGACCCTGCTGGTCTTCGCGCGCGATTTCGGCATCCTGATCATCGGCGCGATCCTGTTCGCGGCAATGGGGCTGCGCAACTTCCGCCCCAGCATCTTCGGCAAGGCGAACACGTTTGTGCAGATCGTCGCGGTGATCGCGGTGATGCTGGCCCAGTTCGAACCGTGGCGCACGGTCTTATTCACGCGGCACTGGGCGCTGATCGGCACGGGAGCGCTCGCGTGCATCTCGGGCTTCGACTACGCGCTCAAGATGGCTTGGCGGCTGAGCGCGGCGACGGAGCCGGCCCCGGCGGAGTAGCCCCGCCCCTCAGTCCGCTTCCAGCTCTTCCGGCTTCGCGGCAAGGCCGACCTTCTCCTCGATCTCCATATCGCGGAACTCTTCGGAGTCGAAAACCTCTCCGCAGTCCTGGCACTCGACGAACTCGATATCGTCCTGGCGTGAAACAACGCGAACCTGGGGGTGTTTGCAGGGAATAGGCATGGTGTAGGGTCAGGCCGGCGAGCCTGTTAGGCGAAATTGTAGCCCCGGAAAGACGAGTTTTCCAAGCCTTCGCGGGTCGATTGCCGGCCGGCCCGGAGCTGCCGGCGGCATTGGATAAACATTATCGGCAAAATGGGCCCGTGGCATTGCCCGGCCTTCCCCGCGCTCCTATACTCGAGGGAGCATGCTGCGGCTGACCAAGAAAGCGGATTACGGCCTGATGGCGCTCAAGTACCTGGCCGAGCACCCGCGTTCGGCTGCCCTCAGCGCGAAGGACATCGCGGAGGCCTACCACATCCCGCCCCAGCTGCTGGCGAAGATCCTGCAGCGCCTGGCCAAGGTGGGGCTGGTACGCTCGACCGCCGGCACCAATGGGGGCTACGCGCTGGTCCGGGACGCCGCCGAGGTGAGCGTGTTCGAGGTGATTCGGGCAGTGGACGGGCCGCTTTTTTTGACCGCGTGCAGCTCCGGCCCGCGCCCCTGCGACCTCCACGACAGCTGCACCATCAAAGAACCGATGGCGCGCGTGAACGAATCGATTACGGACCTGCTGAAAAGCATTCGGATCGGCGACCTGGTGGATGCCGGCGCGCCCCGGACCCCGGAAGTACCGGCCGAGCTGGTTTCAATCCGGATGTAGCCGAAGCGGCCCAAGACAAGTTTTAAAGTTTCCCCAATGAGGTGGAGAGCCCGATGAGCACAGCGACGATGACCCAAGTGGTAGAAAACCCGCCCATCAACGCGCCCGAGGGCGACCAGATCGTCCCCGCGGCGACCGGCTTCGCCGGGACTACCGACCGGGGCGTGAAGCTGCCGATCTACATGGACAATCACGCGACCACGCCGATGGACCCGCGGGTGCTCGAGGTGATGGTTCCGTACTTCACGGGCAAGTTCGGTAACGCGGCCAGCCGTAATCACGGCTTCGGCTGGGAAGCCGAGCAGGGCGTGGAGCACGCGCGCGAGCAGATCGCAAAGCTGATCGGCGCGACCGCGAAGGAGATCATCTTTACCTCCGGCGCGACCGAGTCGAACAACCTGGCCATCAAGGGCATCGCCGAGATGTACCGGGAGCGCGGCAATCACATCATCACCCAGGTGTCCGAGCACAAGGCGGTGTTGGATACATGCAAGCGGCTCGAAAAGTCGGGCTACAAGGTGACCTACCTGCCGGTCGAGGCGGACGGGCTCGTCTCGATGGACAAGCTGCGCGAAGCGATGACCGACAAGACCATCCTGGTCTCGATCATGTGGGCCAATAACGAGATCGGCGTGATCCAGCCGGTGCGCGAGATCGGCAAGCTGTGTCATCAGCGCGGCGTGATCTTCCACACGGACGGCGTGCAGGTGTTCGGCAAAATCCCGGTGAATGTGGTCGAGGACAACGTGGACGTGATGTCGTTCACGGCGCACAAGATTTACGGGCCGAAGGGCGTGGGTGCGTTGTACGTGCGCCGCCGCAACCCGCGCGTGCAGATCTCCGAGCAGATCAACGGCGGCGGGCACGAGCGCGGCATGCGTTCGGGCACGCTGAACGTCCCGGGGATCGTCGGGTTCGGCAAGGCCGCGGAGATCGCCATGAACGAGATGGCGGGCGAGGCGGAGCGGCAGAGGAAGCTGCGCGACCGGCTTCAGAAGCGGTTCGAGGATGCGCTCGATTACATCCACGTGAACGGGTCGCTCGAGCACAGGCTCCCCGGGAACCTGAACATGAGTTTCGTCTACGTCGAGGGCGAGAGCCTTCTGATGGGAATCAACGATATCGCGGTTTCGAGCGGTTCGGCCTGCACCTCGGCGACGCTTGAGCCATCCTATGTATTGAAGGCGCTCGGACTGGGCGACGATGTAGCGCACTCCTCGATCCGGTTCGGGCTGGGGCGGTTCAACACGGAGGCCGAGGTGGATTACGTGGCGGATAAGCTGATCGACGTGGTACAGAAGCTGCGCGAGCTGTCGCCTTTGTATGAGATGGTCAAGGAAGGCATCGACTTGACCAAGATTGAGTGGGCGGCGCACTAGGAAAGAGCCAATGGCGGAGAAGGGGAGCGCAAAATCGGTTCTGGCGGATTTAGGAATTGAAATTCTAGCCGGCTCCCTTCCGACCCTTCTGGCGAGCGTTGCGTTTGTTGTAGCAGCAGAGCTGTTCCGGGTCGGTCTAGGGCGTTTGGCGAAACAAAAGTTCGGCAACAAAGGAGAGTGACATGGCATACAGCGACAAGGTAGTGGACCACTACAGCAATCCCCGCAACGTTGGCACGCTCGACAAGAGCTCGGCCGAGGTCGGCACGGGCCTGGTGGGCGCGCCGGAGTGCGGCGACGTCATGCGCCTGCAGATCAAGGTCAACCCGGAGACGCAGGTCATTGAGGAAGCCAAGTTCAAGACCTTCGGCTGCGGCTCGGCCATCGCTTCGAGTTCGCTCGCGACCGAGTGGGTCAAGGGCAAAACCGTCGCCGAGGCCCTCACCATCTCGAACACGGACATCGTGAAGGAGCTCGCGCTGCCGCCGGTCAAGATTCACTGCTCGGTGCTGGCCGAGGATGCGATCCGCGCCGCGATCGGCGACTGGAAGGCGAAGAACGGCGTCGGCGAGAGCATCGAGGCAGCGATTCCCGTCGCGACAGTCTGAAGGAACGCGATGAAGGACGACAAAGCATTAAGCTGGGTCGCCGACGCACGACGGCTGTTACAGGACTTCGTGACACCGGAGGTGCGTACTCTGATGGCGCGCCTCGACGCCATGGATAAAGTGGCGGCGGAACGCCATTCGGTAATCCTGGACATGTTCCAGGAGCGGGATAGAACGGCGGCGGAGCGGGATAAGGTTGCAGCAGAGCGGCATCAGGCTTTGCTGGACCGTATCGAGGGCACCCGGCGCGAGATCGACAGCGAGCGTCGGAAGTTGTTGGTTCAGATCGAGCTTGCAATCACGAAGAGCAAGCTCGAGCTCCTCCAGTCAAGCACTGCACAGACAGCACAACCAACACGCAGCAATAGGTAGGTTCAGCCATGGCGACCCTCCCAGCAGTACTCCAACCCGGCAACCTGCCCGCGAACCAAAAGGGCATTGAGGTCACCGAACGCGCTCTCGGCCGTATCCGCTCGGCCATGGCCAAGGAGGGGATTGCTCCTACGGAAGGCGGGCTGCGGCTCGGCATCCAGGGCGGTGGCTGTTCGGGCCTCTCGTACAACATTCGCTTCGACACGCAGCCCCGTGAGCGCGACCGGGTCTACCAGTTCAACGACATCCGCATCTTCGTCGATCCGAAGTCGTTCCTGTACCTGCACGGCATGATCCTGGACTACGAGGAAACGCTGATGCGCCAAGGCTTCAACTTTATTAACCCGCACTCGACCAAGTCCTGCGGCTGCGGCTCGTCGTTCTCCGCATGACCGTGGGCGAGCCCCAGCCGGCCTCCCCCCCCCCACTACGGGCGGGATTCAT
>CAXTTW010000243.1:0-283 GCA_964247255.1 uncultured Acidobacteriaceae bacterium | reverse complement strand
GGCGCGGATTTCTTTTCCGTCTTCGCTCTGCCGCGCAAGCTCCGGCTCGATACGAAAGCGCTCGAAAAAGCGTTCTATCGCATGAGTCGGGAGGTCCACCCGGACCGTTTCGCTCAGGCCTCTCCTGAGAAGCAGCAGTGGAGCCTGGACCAGACCTCCCTGCTCAACGACGCCTACCGTACCCTTAAGGACCCGATCGCACGGACTGAGTACCTCCTGCGGGTTGAGGGCGTTCTCGCGGATGACGCCGAGGCAAAAGAAGACAAGAACAAGGTTCCGCCGG
>CAXTTW010000242.1:0-4722 GCA_964247255.1 uncultured Acidobacteriaceae bacterium | reverse complement strand
CGTCCACCTCCGAATGGTTCAGGCCGCCGGCGGGTTCGTCCAGCAGCAGCAGCTCCGGCCGCGGCAGCAGGACGCGGGCGAGGGAAAGCCTCTGGCGCATCCCCTGCGAGTACGCCCGGACCGGCCTCATCAGCGCCGGCTCAAGGGCGACGGCCTCCAGTGCCGCTTCCGGTAGGAGGCAGGGTCGCGGCGCATACAGGGCGGCGAAGTAGCGGAGGTTCTCAAGGCCGGTGAACTCCTCGTACAGCATGGGCGCATGGCTCATGTACCCGACCCGCTCGCGTCCGTTCTCCGGGGCCTGGCCCCATAGCAGCACCGAGCCGAAGGAAGGACGCAGCAGCCCCGCCAGGATGCGCAGCAGCGTCGACTTGCCCGCTCCGTTGGGGCCGAGCAAAAGGGAGCACCGCCCCGGCGCTAGCTCCCCGGAGAGGTGCCGCAGTACCGGAACGCCACCGTAGACATGCGATACATCGCGCAGCTCCGCAACCATGGAGGCGAGTCTAGCAGCGGTATAAGGTGAGTCTGTGCTGCCTTTCTTGCTTCTTCTTGCCGCCGGGGCGCCGGTCGACGGCTACCGCGTGCTCGCCGCGTACCCCCACTCGACGGCGAGCTACACCGAAGGCTTCCTTTACCGCGACGGCCTGTTCTACGAGGGCACCGGCCTTGCCGGCCGCTCCGCCGTGCTCGTCACCGAACCGGCAACGGGCCGCGTTCTCCAGCACGCCGAGCTTGCGCCCGAGTACTTCGGCGAGGGCATCGTGGACTGGGGCCCGAACCTGCTGGAGTGGACCTGGCAGTCGCATCAAGGGTTTGTCTATGACCGCTTTTCGCTTCGCCCGGTGAGCACCTTCACTTATGCTGGCGAAGGCTGGGGCATGACCCGTACTTCCCGTCAAATCATCACCAGCGACGGAACCGCGACCCTGCGCTTCCGCAACCCGCGTACCTTTGCTGAAGTGCGTCGGCTCGCCGTCCACGATGGTCCCGATCCAGTCGAGCAGCTCAACGAACTCGAGTATCTTCACGGCGAAATCTGGGCCAACGTCTGGCACTCCGACAAGATCGCCCGCATCTCGCCCCGCGACGGCCATGTGCTGGGCTGGGTGGACCTCACGGGCATCCTGCCTGGCTCGGAGCGGGTCGACGCCGAGTCCGTCCTCAACGGTATTGCTTACGATGCCGCGAGGGACCGCATTTTCGTCACCGGCAAGCAATGGCCAAACGTCTTCGAAATCAAAGTCGTACGGAAGTAAACCGCGCTACTCCCCCCGGCCGACACCCTTTTTCGAGCCCGGCGAGCCCTGCTCCAGGCACTTGTCTGAAACCCGCACCGGGTTGGCCATCTTGCCCGCCGCCGCGCGCGTGAACGAGCGGAAAAGCCGGTTCACATCGACTTTCTGCCCCGTACGGATCTCGCGCTCCGCCGCCGCGTGCATGGCGGAGAGCAGCTCGTCGCGCAGCTCGTTGAACAGCTTGTCGATGTAGATGTAAGGCACCCGGCTAGCCTAGCAGGCCCGTTCAGCGAGCGGGGGCAAGGGCGGCCGAGGTTGCCGGTGGAGCAGCGGCACCGGGCGCGGCACTCTGTTTCGGCGCGTATTTCGAAGCGCACTTGGCTTGAAGCTCCGTCGCGTGGAACACCCCGTCGCGCCCGTACATGCCGATGGCGAGCGCCTGGGCGTTGTCCTTGAAGGTGTCGGGCGTGGGTTCGGTGCCGTCGTACGCCACCGGCAGCCTGCGGTCGTTCTCGACCAGCACGAAATCCGCCCCCACCCCATGCTTCGCTATGGAGCCCGGCGCGACGTTGCCCGCGACACGCAAGTGGCGGGTGTAGGCTTTTGGCCCCATGCCCTGCAGCTCATTGATGGTGACGTAGTAGCTCTTATTCGCTTGGACGCCGGTGACCGCGAGGTAAACGACAGCCGCGAGCATGACCAGGACAGCGGCGGCGACGCGAACGGTTTGGGTGCGAGCTTGGGTCACTGTGTACCTCAAGCGTAGGAGCGCGCCCCGACCGCGTCAAGCCGCGCTTGCGACCGCACGGCAACCGCCCCTAGCCCTGTAGGATAGTGGCAACTAGAACCCCGGAGACCCCGAAGATGAGCGCGACCGCCATGCCCCCGCAGATGAGTGAAATCCTGGCCCCCCGCCGCGAGTGGCTCGCCGCCCGCAAGGGCGAATCCGCCCGTTCCGGCGACACGAATCTGAGCCAAATGCACTACGCCCGGCTGGGACGCGTCACCGAGGAGATGGAGTTCGTCGCGCGCCGGGAGCAGCTCGCCCCCGAGCTGATTCGCGCGGAGATCGCCGCGGGCCGCATGATCATCCCGGCTAACGTGAACCACCCCGAGCTCGAACCGATGGCCATCGGCATCGCCTCGCGCTGCAAGGTCAATGCCAACATCGGCAACTCCGCCGTGACCTCGAATATCGATGAGGAGCTGCGCAAGCTGCACATGGCCGTGCAGCACGGGGCCGACACGGTGATGGATCTGTCGACCGGCGGCGCCATCCCGGAGATTCGCGACCGCATCCTGCGCCACTCGCCCGTGCCCATCGGCACTGTCCCGCTGTATGAAGCGCTAACCCGCGTGAAGCGCGTCGAGGACCTCAATATCGACCTGTATCTGGAGGTGATCGAGGAGCAGGCCGAGCAGGGGGTCGACTACTTCACCATCCATGCCGGCGTGCTGATCCAGTACGTGCCCATGGTTGCGAAGCGCATCACGGGCATCGTAAGCCGCGGCGGCGCCATCATGGCGCAGTGGATGACCGCGCACCACAAGCAGAACTTCCTCTACGAGCACTTCGATCGCATCACCGCCATCATGGCTAAGCACGACGTGAGCTACTCGCTCGGCGACGGGCTGCGGCCCGGTTGCGTGGCCGATGCGTCGGACGAGGCGCAGTTCGCCGAGCTGAAGACGCTGGGCGAGCTGACCCGCAAGGCCTGGGAGTCCGACGTGCAAGTGATGATCGAGGGGCCCGGCCACGTGCCGCTCGACAAGATTCAGGAGCAGGTGGAAAAAGAAGTTGAGTTGTGCGACGGCGCGCCGTTCTATGTCCTCGGGCCGCTGGTGACCGACATCGCTCCCGGCTACGACCACATCACCTCTGCCATCGGCGCGGCGATGATCGGCTGGCATGGAGCGTCGATGCTCTGCTATGTGACGCCGAAGGAGCACCTGGGCCTGCCCAACGAAAAGGACGTGAAGGACGGCATGATCGCCTACAAGATCGCTGCCCACGCCGCCGACATCGCCCGCCACCGGACGGGAGCAAGAGATCGCGACGACGCGATCTCGTACGCGCGGTATACGTTCGACTGGGAAAAGCAGTTCGCCCTCTCGCTCGACCCCGAAACCGCCCGCGCCATGCACGACGAAACCCTTCCGGACGACTACTACAAGGAAGCCGCGTTCTGCTCCATGTGCGGGCCGAAGTTCTGCTCCATGAACTGGTCGAGCAAGGTGGATGAGTTCAACAAGGAAGTGCACGGGCTGGAGAAGCAGGATTTATCGGGGCTGGTGACCCTGCAGGCGGGGATGCTGGACAGATAGTCGATAGAGCCGTTTTGGAACTCTCAATCTCAACTAGAAGTCAAATGAGCAGCGGCGATGTAGGGGAGGCGTAGATGAAGCGGATATTTGCGCCTAAGCCGCCTCAGCAGTATCCAGCATCGATCCAGACGCTTGCTAAGCAGTTACAGGCCAGCAGCCCTACTGCAAAGAGGAAGCGACTGAGCAGTGCCTTTTACTTTACTTGCGTAGCACTCTTTTCTTACGCTTATAATGTCAATAGCTCGCGTAAAACTGCACATCTATGGCCCCCAGGCAAATATACTTTCTATCATGAAGTTATAATCGCTTGTATCGTGCTATCACTATTAGGCGCAGTGGGCGCATACACTGTGCTCGCTAGTGACATCCTCGTCGACTGGACCGGTTTTGAAGAGTTGGACCGGCAAATATATGAAGAGCTTCAGATGAAAGAGGAATTGAAAAAACATGTCAGCATCGATCTGACCTACATGCACGAAAGAATCGATCTTGAGCTGGAGACATTCGCCAGTAAGTATGACATTTTAAAACTGATTATCGCTGTCTTCTCTGGTTTACTCATCACCTCAGCAGTTTTTGCGAAAGAGGGACGGCTTGACCTCACTTTTTTCGCTACACTCATCTTGAGCATCCTTTTCTACGTCAATACTTTTTTCATTGTGAATGGACAGACCTTGCGAAGAATTTCGTGGATCTTTAATCAATTCTCGAAGGATTTAGAGAAAGATAAATCTGGCGAGGCGCCAAGCTCTCGCAGCAGAAACGCATAATCCAACGCAATCTCCCTGAGATAGTCATACCGCCCGCTCGCCCCGCCGTGGCCGGCGGTCATGTTTGTGTGCAGCAACACCGGCAGGGAACCGGTGTTCAGCGTCCGCAGGCGAGCCACATACTTCGCCGGCTCCCAGTACATGACCTGCGAGTCGTACAGCGAGGTTTTCACCAGCATCGCCGGATATGCCGCCGGCCGTAGGTTGTCATACGGCGAGTAAGCCAGCATTGTCTCGAACGCCGCGCGCTCGTTCGGGTTCCCCCACTCCTCATATTCGGGGACAGTCAGGGGCAGCGAAGCGTCGAGCATGGTGTTCATCACGTCCACGAACGGTACCTGCGACACCACCGCCCGGAACAAGTCAGGCCGCAGGTTCACCACCGCCCCCATCAG
>CAXTTW010000241.1:0-4736 GCA_964247255.1 uncultured Acidobacteriaceae bacterium | reverse complement strand
GGCCCCCAGTCCGGGCACCGGCGCCCCCGCCTCTTCAAACAGCCAAGGCGCGGGCGCGTCCGGCGGTGCCGAGCTGGGACCCAAGGTCCCCAACGCCCTCCAGTCGACCGCAGGGGACATCAATGCGGCGGCCAAGGCGACCGGCATTTCCGCGAACCTGCTGGGCGCGGTTGCCCTGCAGGAGTCGGGCGGCAAGACAAGCGCGCAAACCACCAACCCGGCGCTCGGCCTGCCCGACAAGGGCGAGTTCCAGGGGGACACGGCGACCTTCCAGGGCCTCCAGCAGCAGCATCCCGACCTCCTGGGCGGCAAGAGCATCGACGACCCCGCGGCCAACGCCACGGCGGCCGCCCTCTTGCTCAAGCAGAACCTGGGCGAAACCGGCGGCGACCTCAGCGCGGCGCTGACCAAGTACAACGGCAACGCCACCTCCGGCTACGCGAACGACGTGCTGGCGAAGAAGGACGCGCTGGACAAGGGCAGCGCGGTCCCGGGCGGGTTCTGACGTTGCCCGATCGAAGAAAAGCCCGCGCGCCACCGGCGCGCGGGCTTTTCTATTTAAGTCGTCCCCTACGCGAGATGCGCACTGAGGAGCGATGAGCACCTAGGGCGGTCGGCCGTTCGGGTGTCAGAGTGAGGAAAAAGCGAAGAGGGTCCTTCGCTGCGCTCCGGTCAGGATGTCCTCGGTTTCAGCCTAAGCAGCGGGGAAGATCCACATTTCAAGCGCGAGATGTGGATCTTCCTCGGCTTCACGCCGTCAGCGATGGCGGCGCGACCTCCACCGCCGTCCCCAGCGTCATGTTCGGCTGCGCGCTCAGCACAAACGACAGTTTGCCGCCGTGGCCGATCTCCTCATGCGTGACCCACAGGCGATCCAGCTGTTTGCCGTTGAGCGACACGGACTGGATGTAAACGGCGTCCAGGCTGGGCCGCTTGGTCTCGATCACCAGCTCCTTGCCGTCACCGACGTTGACCGTCGCCCTTTCGAACAGCGGCGAGGTGAGCACGTAGTTGCCGCTCACCGGGTCCACCGCGTACAGGCCCAGCGCGCTGAGCAGGTACCAGGCCGACATCTGGCCGCAGTCCTCGTTGCCTTCGAGGCCATTCGGGTCGTTGCGGTACATGGTCTTACGCAGGCTCGCGACGCGGGCCTGCGTCTTCCAAGGCTGTCCGGCGTACACGTACAGGTAGGCGATGTGGTGCGAGGGCTCGTTGCCGTGCGCGTACTGGCCTACCAGCCCCGCTATGTCCGGAGGCGCGTTCGCGGGCAGGGTGGAGGGCACGGTGAACAGCTGGTCCAGCTTGGCCACGAACGGCTCGCGCCCGCCCCATAAGGCCATGTAGCCCTTCACGTCGTGCTGCACGCCGAAGGTGGTCTGCCACGCGTTCGACTCGGTGTAGTCGGCGTACTTGCGCGTGTGCCCCATGGCAATGGGATCGAACGGATCGGTGAACTCGCCGGTCGACAGCTTCGCCCGGATGAACTGCGTCTTCGGGTCGAACAGATGCTGGTAGTTCTGGCTCCGCTTGCGCTGGATCGCCGCGTCGTCGTGCCGGCCCAGCGCGTCAGCCACGTGCGAGACCGCCCAGTCGTTGTAGCAGTACTCGATGAGCTTCGAGACCGACTCGCCTTCCTTGTCGGCGGGGATATAGCCGAGGTCCCGGTAGTAGCCGAGGCCCTCCCAGTTGTCGTCCATGTTGCGCTTGCGCATCACCGCGTACGCGGCCTCGGTGTCGATGCCCGGCAGCTTCTTGCGCACCGCCTCGGCCATCACGGAGGCGGAATGGTAGCCAGTCATGGTGCCGGTCTCCTTGCCCTGCAGCGGCCATACGGGCATGCCCGCGGGACTGCGCTCGGCCATGCGGGTCAGGTTGTTCACCATCCCCGGCACGCGGTCCTTGACGAACAGGGTGTAGGCCGGGTGCAGGCCGCGAAAGGTGTCCCACAGCGAGTAGGCGGTGTAGTTCTCCTCGCCTGCTTTCAGCGTGTAGGTCTTGCCGTCCATGCCCATGTACTCGCCGTTCGCGTCGGAGTACGTGGTGGGCGCGACCAGCATGTGGTAGAGCGCGGAGTAAAAGATTGTCCGCTGTTCGGAGTCCGCGGTCTCGATCCGGATGCGCGCAAGCTCCGCGTTCCAGGCCTGCTTGGCCGCCGTGCGGGTCTTGTCGAAGTCGTAGCCGGGCGTTTCAGCCTCGATGTTCTTCATGGCGTTTTCGACCGAAACGCCGGAAATGCCGCAGCGAACCAGCACCTGCTCGTTCGCGCCGGGCGTGTAGTGCAGGGCCGCCTTGACGCTGGTTCCGTTGGCCTGTTTGGTCCCGGCGGGCAGCACCGTGCCGTCCTGCCGCAGGTCCACCGAGCGGAACGGCTTCGAAAACTGCATGGCGAAGAAAACGACGCGGCCGCCGGCCCAGGCCTCTACCTGCCGAGAGCCGGTGATCGTGTGGTCGTCGACCACGGTGAGGGCGGCCTGCTTCACCGGGATGCAGGGCTGCCCGGTGTGGCGGTCCTTGCCGGCGTCGCCGTAGGAGTGGGCCATGTCGAGCACGAAGTGCGCGTCGCCGCCCTTCTGGAAGGTGTACCGGTGCAGCCCGACGCGGGTGGTGCAGGTCAGCTCGGCGAGCACGGCGCGGTCCTTCAGCGGGACCGAGTAGTAGCCGGGCTCCATCGTTTCGTCCGCATGGTTGAAGGGTGCCCGGTAGCCCTCGGACGGGTTCTCGCGGGAGCCGGAGTCCCACTTCACCGGGCCCATGTTGGGGATCAAGAGCACGTCGAGCATGTCACCTGCGCCGGTGCCCGAGAGGTGCGTGTGCGAGAAGCCCTGGAGCGAACGGTCCGCGTTGTAGTAGCCGGAGCACCAGTCCCAGCCCGTGGTGTAGGTGTCGGGCGAAAGCTGCACCGCGCCGAACGGCATGGTCGCGCCGGGGAAGGTATGCCCGTGGCCGCCGGTGCCGATGCGGATGTTGACATATTGAGTCAGATCGTCCGAGCCGCCGGACTTGGGCGCTTCGGCGCGGGCGGCGGGCAGGAGCGGAAGGAGACCGGCGGCGGTTGCGGAGGTAAGAAAGCTGCGGCGTGTGAGCATTGGCGTGCGGGTTCCTTCGGGTCGGCGCTGGAATCGTTTCCTGTCTACGATAGACCGGGTTTTGCTCCGGTGGCGAGCGGCGGTGGTGTAGGCTTCTGTTTTCTTGGTGCGGAGGCGTGTGTGAGGGCTTGGATCGTGGCGCTTGGGTTGGCGGCGGCTGCCGCCGGATGGGGGCAGACGGTGACGCTGATGCCGCTGCCCGCAAAGGCGCAGCGGCTGGACGGGGCCCTGGTGGTCACCCCCGCCGACGGGCTGTCGAAGTTCACGGTGCGCTTCGGGCAGATGCACGACCCGCGCCTAGAGGCGGCAACCGGGCGAATGCTTGCCCGTTTGGACCGGACCTGCGGGGGCGATATCCGGAGATCGGCTGCCGGGCCGCCCGCGAACGGGGGGCTCGAGATCGACGTGGCCGCTGCGGGGGCGGCGGTCCCGGCGTTGGGGGAGGACGAAAGCTACTCGCTGAGCGTCACACCCGCGGGCGCCACCCTGGCCGCCCCCACCGACCGCGGGGCGATGCACGGCATGGAGACGCTGCTGCAGCTGGCGGGAAGCCGGGGCGGGGCGTGTGTACTGCCTGCAGTTCGCATCCAGGACGCGCCTCGCTTCCCATGGAGGGGGCTGCACCTCGATGTGAGCCGGCATTTCGAGCCTGTTTCAGTGCTCCTGCGCATGCTGGATGCAATGGCCTTGGCCAAGCTGAACGTCTTCCACTGGCACCTGTCGGACGACCAGGGCTTTCGCGCGGAGAGTCTGGTCTTCCCGAGGTTGACCGGCCTCGGTTCGGGCGGGGATTTCTACACCCAGGCGCAGATGCGTGAGGTGGTCGCGTACGCGGCGGCCCGGGGCATCCGGGTGCTGCCGGAGTTCGACATGCCGGGCCACACCTCGAGCTGGATCGTGGCCTACCCCTCGATCGGTGCCGAGAAGATCGACGCGCTGCCGACTGTCTTCGGCATTCCCGTGGCGGAGTTGGACGTCTCCCAGGAGGAGACGTATAAGTTCATCGACAGGTTTGTCGGGGAGATGAGCGGCATTTTCCCAGACGCGTACTTCCACATCGGCGGCGACGAAACAGAGGGCAAGGGCTGGCTGGCGAACCCGCGCGTCACCGCCTTCATGGCGAAAAAAGGCCTCAAAACGCCCGCCGAGCTGCAGGCCTACTTCAACCAGCGTCTTCTGGTCATGCTGAAGAAGCACGGCAAGCGGATGGTGGGCTGGGACGAAATCCTGAACCCGGCCCTGCCGAAGGACATTGCGGTCGAGAGCTGGCGCGGGGTGGACTCGCTCGCCGCCGGGGCGCAGCAGGGGTACGACGGCATCCTGGCCGTGCCATACTACCTGGACGCTCAGAAAAGCGCGGCGCAGATGTTCCTGGCCGATCCGGTGCCCGCTGGCACAAAGCTGACCCCCGAGGAGCGGAAACGTATTCTGGGCGGCGAGGCGTGCATGTGGGCCGAGCAGATCGACGCGGAAACAGTCGACTCGCGGGTGTGGCCGCGGGCCCTGGCGGTGGCGGAGCGGCTGTGGTCGCCGCAGGGGGACCGGGACGTCGCGGATATGTACGGCCGGCTGCGGCCGGCTTCGCTGGAGCTGCAAGGGCTGGGCCTGCGGCACATCGCCGGGCCGCGGGCCCTGCGCGAGGACCTGGCC
>CAXTTW010000240.1:0-4752 GCA_964247255.1 uncultured Acidobacteriaceae bacterium | reverse complement strand
GGCCGGGGACGGTCAACCTGAGCTCGGGCGTGAACAAGCGGATCGCGCTCACCGAGCGGTTTTCCTTGCGCGCCGAGGGCACTTTCACCAACATCCTCAACCACACCAACCTGAACGACCCCGTGTCGCTCGACGTGACCAATCCGTCTTTCGGGACCATCACGCAGGCGCGCGGGTCGGATTTCGGCGGCAACCGAACCGGGCAGGTGTCGGTGACGCTGGAGTTCTGAAGGGTTGAAGCTCAGGCCGTGTTTACCCTTAAGAGCTCTTTGGAAGTGAGCTGCACGAAGAAGGGTCATCCTGAGCGAAGCGAAGGATCTGCTTTGCGGTGGTCGCGAGAAAAGCAGGTCCATCGTCGCTTCGCTCCTCAGGATGACCCTTCTCGGGGAACATCCTTGCGTGTTGGGAGCGCCATCCTCACAAACACGTGCTATTCTTCTCTCACGCTCAAGTGATTGGTTGTTCAGGTCGTTCTCGCCTTCCGAAAGCAAGACCCTCTGCACAGTAGCTTCCACCAAGCCCTCAAGCGTACCCGCCTCGTTTCCAAGCTCTATCTGAGGCGTGGTCGAGAGATTCCGGCATCTGTGCCGAGTCTTCAGTGGCTGCGTGCGGCAGAGTGAGCTTTGGCTCCCGTTCTTCCTTACGCATATCAGGTTTCATGCTTCTCCCTTGACACGCACAGGCATGTCAGGGGCCGGGAGCCTCGCAGGCAACGCCCGCCCATCCGCTCCCTAGACCGGGAGATGCGCCGCGCAGGAAGTGCGCCGACGGGAAGGCAAGCGTTCGCACCCTTTAAGGAAAAATGTCAGACGTTCTTACCCCGGCAGTCCCCGTTTCCGTGCAGTTCAACGACTTCGCCATCTCCGCCGCGCTCAAGGCCCGGCTCCAGTCCAACAGCTTCATCGTTCCCACACCGGTGCAGGCCGGTGCCATCCCGCCCGCGCTCGAAGGCAAGGACGTGCTCGCCACAGCGCAAACCGGCACGGGCAAGACCCTCTCGTTCCTGCTCCCGATCATCGAGAAGATCCAAGCCGAGAAGACGCGCGGGGCCGTCGCACTGATCCTCCTGCCGACCCGCGAGCTGGCCATGCAGGTCGAGAAAGCCTTTAAGCAAATCACCACTGGCATTTCGGTCGCGCTGGTGTGCGGCGGCATGGCGGAAGGTCCGCAGATCGAGGCTCTGCGCCGCGGCGCGCGGTTGGTCGTCGCGACCCCAGGCCGGCTCGAGGACTATATCGATCGCAAGATCGTGCGCTTTGAAGGCGTGCGCATTCTGGTCCTCGACGAAGTCGACCGCATGCTCGACATGGGCTTCAAGCCGGCGATCCGCCGCATCGCGGACATCCTGCCCACAGACCGGCAAACACTGTGCTACTCGGCCACGCTCGACAATCAGATCAAGGAAGTGGTCCGCGACTATCTCCGCAATCCGGTCCGGATCGAGATCGGCTCCGTGCTCAAGCCCAGCGAGAACGTGTCGCTCCAGGCCTACGAAGTAGAGGCCGACTCCAAGCTCGATTTGCTGACGCACCTGATCAAGGCCGAGAACGGCTCGTTCATCGTCTTCGTGCGGACCAAGCACGGGGCCGACCGCATCGCGACCCGGCTCGAAAAAGCGGGCATCCAAGCGGCGCGCATCCACGGCGACCGCACCCAGTCGCAGCGCAACGCGGCGCTGCGGTCCTTTTCGCAGGGGCGCGAGCGGGTGCTGGTGGCCACCGATGTCGCGGCTCGCGGCCTTGACGTGAAGCACGTGGCGCACGTGGTGAATTACGACATGCCGAAGGAAGCCGAGGACTTCGTCCACCGCGTGGGCCGCACCGGCCGCGCCGAGGCTTCCGGCACGGCGTCCACCTTCGTGATGGGCAGTGAAAAGCGCGATCTGGCGAAGTTCGAGCGTCAGCTCAACATCAAGATCAAGCGCTTCCGGGTCCGCCCGCACGCGGTGATCTCCGCCACGCCCGCCCCCGCGCTGATGCAAAAGGCAGGGTAGAGGGTAGAGGAAGGCCGAGGCGGAGGCTTCCCGCAAGGGCAGGTTCGCACCGCAACCCTGCGCCCTTCGCCGTCACCGGACGATCGCCAGGGACTGCGGCCCGCGCGGCACGGGGACCGAGTACCGAGTTTTCACCAGCTCCACCCGGCGCGGGTCGGCATAGTCGCCGGCTACGCGCCAAAAATCGATCGTCCCGCCTGCCCGGGGGTCGTCAAACTGTGAAAACGTCGTCGCGGCCAAAAAACGGCTCGAATTATCGAAGACCACGGCCTCCGACAGCGCGCCGTCGAACGGGTACTCGCCCGTGGACTCAAGCGTCCCGGTCGCAGGGTCAAGCCGCAACAGGGTCAGCGTGGAAAAATACTGCAGGCGTGGGTCGCCGACGGGAAACGCACTGCGCTCCAGGTTTGTAGTCGCGACCCAGCGCCCATCCGGGCTGACCGCGAGTCCCTCCGGCCCTGGCCCTGTTTCCGCGTGCGAAACGAGCGTGTGCACCGGCAGGCCGTCCTTACCTCCGCCTGCGTCGATGCGGATGGAGGTAACCGTACCCCGCACTTCCCCTCCGAAAAACAGCGCGTTAACCAGCGCGAATCGCCCGTCGGTCGTGAACTTGACCGTGAACGAGGACCGGTCGAGATCCACCGGCTCGCCCCATGGACGCAGGCTGCCGCCGGCGTACTCCACCATGGACAGGCGCGGGTGCGTCATGGTGACGATCCCGAGCACGTCCCGGGTCGGCATCCATTCAGCGTCCGTCAGCTCTTCACCTGGTACATAGCCGGGCAGCGCGGGCGTCCGCGCCGGCCCAAGCCGTCCGGCCGCAAACGGGTAGATCGCGATCGGCGGCTCGCCCTGCTTGCCGTGCGGGGCGAACAGCACTGCGACCAGCGTTCCGTCCTTGTTTACGGAAACCGAAACAGGCCGCTCGAACGCCTCGATCTGTTGCACAGCTTTCGGGTGGTCGGGGTCGGCAAGGTCCACCACGGTGATCTTGCGGCCCGGCGGGAGCTGCTTGAGCAGAGCATCGGGCCGGCCCGCCGGACGGGGGCCCTGCGTCTCGACGACGATGGCGTAATGCCCGTCCGGTGTTACGGCGACCGAGGTCGGCGGCCCGGTCACCGCGTTGGTCGCGGGCACGGTGGCCGCGCGCAGGTTCGCGGCGGGCCGGTCCAGACGGATAACCGCAAGTGCATCCTTCCCGGCCGGGGGACCCAGCTTGCCGTCGATGTACGCCGACGGGACCATGTCGGTATCGCAGGCCGCGACCAACAGCTGAGCCTTGAAGTCGAACCCTGGCGCCTGCTGGGCAAGCGCGCATGGAGCAAGCAAGAGCGTGGCGAGAAGGACGGACAAGCGCATGGAGGCAGGATACGCGAGGGGTGGAGGGTGAAGCCGCGGCCTGCTGTATCGGTGGGGTGCCACAGCTTGCGTTTGAATTGTGGGCGCGCATCAAGACCTGCAAGCGTGTAACTGGGCCCGTTCTCGCTCGCACCCTTCTCCCCCTTATCTCCATCCTCCTCACCCGCATCTCAACCGGCAATGGCCGCTCCGCTCACCCTGGCTCTCGTTTCCTGCGCGGCGCTGGGGCTGCGCCATGGATTCGATTACGACCACCTGGCCGCCATCACCGACATCAGCAGCGTGCAGCGAGGTTGGCGCGAGGGGATGCGTCTCGGGCTGCTGTACGCGCTTGGCCACGCGGCCACCGTCGCCGCGCTCGGCATTGCGGTGGTCACTTTTCGCCTGGCTCTGCCCGTGCACTTGGACGCGGTCGGGGAGCGGGTGGTCGGGCTCACACTTTTGGCGCTTACCGGCTACATCCTTTGGGCATTTTTTCGCAAGCCGGGCCACGCCCACACCGTCTCGCGCATCGCCCTGCTCGCCCGAGGGGCGCAATGGCTGGGCTGGCGCGCCCGGCGGCTCCGGAAGCCCGCGCTGCCCCAGCCCGAGCCGTTTCAGTTCCGCTACGGGCAAAGCTCGGTGTTCGGCATCGGCGTGCTGCATGGCTTGGGCGCGGAAACCCCCTCGCAGCTGGTGCTGTTTCTGCTCGCCGCCAACCTGGGCGGCACCAGCCGGGGCGTCGCGGGCCTCCTGTGCTTTATCGGCGGCCTGCTTGTGATGAACACAGTCATGACCGCCTCGGCCAGCGGCCTCTTTGCCGGGGCCGCGCAGCGCCCGCGGGTGCAGGGCGCGGTCACCCTGCTTACGGCGGCCTACTCCTTTGCCGTCGGCATCCTCTTCGTGTTCGGCGCGTCGGACAAGCTTCCGCCGTTCGTCCGTTAGGCTGGAGTGTATGGACTTGCAGGCAAAAGCAGCGCGTCTGGACGGAATCTTGCGGGAGCTCGGCTCCGTGCTGGTCGCCTACTCGGGCGGCGCGGACTCGGCCTACCTCGCCTGGGCCGCGGGGCAGGCGCTCGGCGTAAGGGCCCTGGCCGTGATCGCCGACTCCGCCTCCCTGCCCCGAGCCGAGCTCGCTGCGGCGCTGGCCTTCGCGGAGGAACACGGCTTTCCGGTCCGCGTCGTTGCCACCGCCGAACTCGCGAACCCCAGCTACGCCCGCAACGATGCCGGGCGCTGCTTCCACTGCAAGGACGAGCTGTTTACCCGCATGGAGCAGGCTCGCGCCGAGCTTGGCTTCGCGCACCTGGCCTACGGGATGAACGTGGACGACGGCGGCGAATTCCGCCCTGGCCAGCGCGCGGCAGGGCTCCACGGCGCGCGCGCTCCGCTGGTCGAGGCGGGCCTGGGCAAGGCCGAAA
>CAXTTW010000239.1:0-4753 GCA_964247255.1 uncultured Acidobacteriaceae bacterium | reverse complement strand
CGGCTCGCCGCATCGGCCCGTGTTCGCGGTGGTGGGCGACGGCGGCTTCGGCCATGTATGGTCGGAGCTCGAAACGGCGCGCCGCCACGGGATCAAGGTCGTGGTCGCGGTCATGAACAATGCAATCCTCGGTTACCAGAAGCACGCCGAGAATGCAGGCCTGGGCCGGTACACCAATGTTTGCGACTTTTGCCCGGTGGACCACGCGGCCATCGCCGAAGCCTGCGGGGTCAAGGGCATCCGGCTGGAGCGGGCCGAAGCGGCGGCCAGTGCTATCCGCGAAGCCCTCGCGCACGACGGGCCGGTCGTGATCGACGTTCTCGCCGACCCGGACGCGATGCCGCCCGTGCCGGCCTTCGCGACGCTCCCCAACTATTAGGAGACTTATGGAAAACCCCTTGAGCCTGCGCGGCAAGAGCATCTTCATCACCGGGGGCGCGTCCGGCATCGGCCTCGGCACGGTCCAGCGCTCGCTCGACGAGGGCGCGCGCGTGGCGATCGCCGATCTCCAGCCGCCGCCTCAAGCCGTGCTCGACGCGGGCGCGGTTTACCTGGACGCGGACGTGACCAAACGTGACCGGGTAATAGCCGCGCTCGCGGAAGCCGAGGCGGCCATCGGCAAGCTCGACGCCATCTTCCATCACGCGGGCAAGCCGGGCAAGGGCACGCACATTACTGACTCCGAGGAGGATGTCTTCGACGGCGTGGTCGACCTGAACCTGTACGGGACCTACTACATCCTCAAATACGGGCCGGCCCATATGCACGACGGCGGATCCATCGTGAACACGGCATCGGTCGCGGGCCTCCAGCAGAACGAAGGCTTCTTCGACTACAGCGCCACCAAGGCCGCGGTGATCAGCATGACCAAGACAGCGGCGGTCGAGCTCGGGATGCGCGGCATCCGCTGCAACGCGGTCGCGCCCGGCCCGGTCCGGACACCCATGCTGCCCCCCACCCACATTCTCAATGACCTGGCGCGGAACCTATCCTCGCTCGGGCGCATCGCGGAAATCGACGACCTGGTGGGCGTGTACCACTTTCTCGCGAGCGACGGAAGCCGCTACATCACCGGGCAGACGATCGTGGTAGACGGCGGCCGCCTGGCCGGGTACAGGACGGAAACCTTGGGCAAGTTGGCGCGGTAAACAGGTGCGCCCCCCCAGGGGTCATCCTGAGGAGTGAAACGACGAAGGACCTGCTTTTCACGCCGGCGGCGGCACAAAAGCAGGTCCTTCACTCCGTTCAGGATGACCCTTGATCAGGACGCAGCCCGGACTACACCCCCGGCATCTCCCCAACCAACTCCGTCGGGTCGCCCTTGGCGGCGGCCACCAGCGCCTCGAACGGCAGCGGCTCCCCGCGCACCACGATCCCGCGCTGGTTCGAGAACTCGCGGAATCCCGCCTCGCCATGGTGCCGGCCCATCCCGCTGGGGCCCACGCCGCCAAACGCCAGCGACTTTAACCCAGCCTGGATCGCCGCCGCGTTCACCGCGCCGCCGCCCGAGGAGGTCGCGCCCAATACCCTGTCGATCGTGGGCACGTCCTCGCCCCACACGTACACCCCGAGCGGCCGGTCACCCGCGTTGATGCGGTCGATCACTTCGTCGATCGAGTCGTAGGGCACCAGCGGCAGGATGGGCCCGAAGATCTCTTCCTTCATGATGCCGAGCGACGGTGCGGGGTCCAGCACCAGCGACATCGGCATGCGGCGGTTCGCGCGATCCACCGCCTCGCTTTCCTCAAGCGTGACCACCCGCGCCCCGCTTTCCCGGGCCTCGGCCAGCAGCCCGCTCACCCTGTCCAGGTGCCGCTCGGAGATGATGCCGGTGCAGGCTTCGGACTGTGCGTAGCCGGGCGCGGCCTGTGCCATGAAGCCTTGGGCGATCGCGGCGAAAGCGTCGATCTCGGCACGGGGCACGAAGCAGTGGTCAACCGAAACGCACATCTGCCCGTTCTTGATCATCTTGACGCCGACGATACCGCCCACCGTTTCCGGGGTCACGCTGCCCGGCAGGAGCACGGCCGGGCACTTGCCGCCCAGCTCCAGCGTCACGGGGGTCAGGTTTTCAGCGGCCGCTCGCATGATCTGCCGGCCCACGTTGGTGCTGCCGGTGTAGAGCAGGTGATCGAGCGGCAGGGCGGCAAAGGCGCGCGCCAGATCGAGCCCGCCCACGGCGATGTACAGAAGGTCGGGCTCAAAGGTCTTTTCGACCATCTCGCGCATCAGCTCCGCCGAAGCTGGGGCGAACTCCGACGGTTTGACCATGACCCGGTTGCCGGCGGCCAGCATGTCGACCACCGGGCCGATCCCGATTTCAAACGGAAAATTCCATGGCGCGATGTTGCCGACGACCCCCTTGGGCTGGCTCTTGAGAAAAGCGCGCAACACGCTCGCGTAGGCCGCGTCGACCTCGCGCGGCATGGGCCGCATCCACTCCTCCAAGTGAGCCACGGCGTAGTCCACCCGCGCCGTCACCGCGTGGACCTCAAGCATCTCGGCCCCGTCGGTGGGGTGCGCGCCGAAGTCCGCGCGCAGGGCTCCGTAGATGCGCTCGCGGTTCGCCTCCATCATGCTTTTAAGCTTTTCGAGCCGGGCGCGCCGCTCCGCGAGCGAGGGCTCGCGGTCTCGGGCAAAGGCTTGTCGCTGCGCCGCAAACGCCGCCCGCAGCGCGGCGATCGCTTCCGCATCGCCGCCCGCATCCGGCAGCACACCTGTTTCCGGTTTCTCCTCTTGCAACAGTGACATCTCGGGCTCCTTGGCGCGGGGCCCGCTTCGGGGTTCGCGCGCGGGACGAATCCTAGCAGGTTTCTCCGAGGGTTCGGAACACCTTTTCTTACCCGCCGGTCGAATCGCGGGTACAATCAGCCTTTGAGACCGCCGGTCAGGAATCGGTCAGGGACCGGTCCGGGAAAGGAACCCTCCGAGCATGCCACCGAAGAGCGCACCGCAAGACGGCCCCGAGAGCGCGCCCGAGCCCTGGAAGGCATTTCAAGTCCGTCTGCGCAGCCCCGAGCTCAAGCGGGACGCGGTGCTGCAGACCGCGGCACACCTGTTTTTGGAGCGCGGCTATGGCAAAACGTCGATGGTGCTGCTCGCGGCCCGGCTCAAGGTCACCAAACCCGCGCTCTATTACTACTTCCACAACAAGGAAGAGATCCTGGTCGAGTGCTACCGGGCCGGCATCGCGAAGATCGAGTCGCACCTCCAGCGGTCGAGCGCGGAAGGGGGCTCCGGCTTCGACCAGCTCCGGCAGTATGTCCACAGCTACGCCATGGCGGTGCTGACCCACTACTTCGGGCGGTGCGTCGCGATGGTGGACGACGCCGAGCTCTCCCCGGAGGGTCAGCGCGAGGTGCGCGGGCTGAAGCGCCGGATGGACCTGGCCATGCGCGGCATGGTCAAGGAGGGCATCGAGGACGGCTCCATCGCGCCGTGCAACCCCAAGCTGGTCTCCTTCGCGATCGCCGGGGCCATTAACTGGATCGGCACCTGGTATGAGCCGGGCGGCGATCTGCCGTCGGAGGAGATCGCGCGGGAGTTCACCCAGATGCTGACCGGGGGGCTCGCCGCCTCCACCTTGTCTGGAAAGAGGCTGGGCGGCGGGCGGGAGGCCCATATTCCCGCTTGACTTACTTACCCATCGGTAAGTAAGCTCCATCCGAGTCGCAGCCGCCGGCCGTCTCGAGTTTCAGAAGGGGAGTTTTCGTTCATGACCTCAGCCGTCGCCGACGCGCCCATCGCCGCTTCGTCACGAAACAGCTACTCGATCGGACGGGTTGCCGTCCTGGGCGCGGGTACCATGGGCGCGCGCATCGCCGCGCACGTTGCGAACGCCGGTCTTCCCGTTCTGCTGCTGGATAGGATTCCCACTTCCGGCGCGCGCAACGATCTCGGGACCAGGGCGCTCGCGGCGCTCCGGACCGGCAAACCTCCCGCCTTCGCCTCCCCGGCGGCTGCGGCCCTGGTCGCCGTGGGCAACTTCGACGACGACCTCGCCCGACTCGCCGAGTGCGATTGGGTGATTGAAGCCGTTGCCGAAAACCTCGAAATCAAGCGCGCGCTGCTCGCCAGGGTCGTGCCGCACCTGCACCCCTCGGCCATCCTGACGACCAATACCAGCGGCCTGCCGGTCACCGAGATCGCCGCGGAGCTGCCCGCCGAGGTGCGCCGGCGCTGGTTCGGGACCCACTTCTTCAACCCCCCTCGCTACATGCGGCTGCTCGAGCTGATCCGGACGCCCGAAGCCGACCCCGAGGCGGTCGAGGCGGTTTCCTCGTTCGTCGACCGGCGGCTAGGCAAATCCGTGGTCCCGGCCAACGATGTACCAAACTTCATCGCGAACCGCATCGGGACTTTTTCCATGATGAACGTGCTCCGCATCGCGCGGGACCAGGGCTTGTCGATCGAGGAAGTGGATCTGCTGACCGGCGAGGCGATCGGCTGGCCCAAGTCCGGCACCTACCGCTTGGCGGACATGGTGGGGCTCGACGTGCTCGCGAGCGTGGCGCGCAACTTCGCCGCCGGGGCGGGCAAGCTCGCCGACGAGCGGCCCGACGTGACGATGGACCCCGTGGTGGGCCGCCTGATCGAGGCAGGCCGCCTGGGCGACAAGACCGCTCAGGGTTTTTACAAGAAGGAGCGCGGCCCCGGCGGGAAAGAAACCCGCCTCGCGCTCGATCCGGAAACACTGGACTACCGGCCCGCGGGCAAGCCGGCCCTGCCCGCGCTCGACCGCGCCGCCGGGCTC
>CAXTTW010000238.1:0-4805 GCA_964247255.1 uncultured Acidobacteriaceae bacterium | reverse complement strand
GGGGCTGCACTGGGGCGGCCCCGCGGCGCTCCGGTACGCCGGGCGGCTGGCTCTGCTGGGCCTGCTGTGCGGCTTCGGCATCGGCGCCCTAGGGTCGCTCCTGCCCATGCCCAAGGACCCGCCGATCATGGCGGACATGATGCGCTCGCCGGCCGGGGCGTGGATCATGCTGGTCTTCGGCGTCACGGGCGCGCCCTTGTTCGAGGAGATGTGCTTCCGGGGCTTCCTTCTGCCGGCGTTTCTCAACCTGTTTCGCTGGCTCTCGCTCAGAGGCAGGCTCGCGCCCGGCGCGGCCGCTTGGCTCGGGGTGCCGGCTTCCGCGCTGCTCACCAGCCTGCCCTTCGCCCTGCTCCATGGCGCACAGGTTTCGCACGCCTGGGCGCCGGTGCTGCTCATCGGGCTGGTTTCGCTGGTGCTGTGCTTGGTCCGTCTGCGGCTCGACTCGCTCGCCAGTTCAACCATCGTGCACGCGGCCTACAACTTCACCCTATTCGCCGGGATTCTGGCGCAAACCGGCGGCTTCCGGCACCTGGACCGCCTGAGCGGACCCTGAGATGACGCCCCATCGCGATGCCCTGCTCCATCTCTTGGCCCGGCTTTCGTTCAAGCTGGGCTCGTTCACCCTTGCCTCCGGCGCGGCGAGCGACTTCTACATCGACTGCCGGATCACGACTCTCCACGCGGACGGTGCCCGGCTTACGGGTTTGGCGATGCTGGAGCTTCTGGACGCGCATGGGCTGCACCCGGCTGCCGTGGGCGGGCTGACGATGGGGGCGGACCCGCTGATAACGGCCGTCTCCCTGACCAGCGCACAGGGTACGCGCGAAAGGCTGGTGCACGGTTTTTTAGTTCGCAAGGGCGAGAAAGCGCACGGGACCAAGCGGCGCATCGAGGGTTTCCTGGAGCCGGGCGCGCCGGTGGTGGTGCTTGACGACGTGTGTACGACCGGGGCCTCGACCGTGGAAGCGATCCAGGCGGCGCGCGATGCGGGAATGCGGGTCATCGGGGCGGCGTGCCTGGTAGTGCGCGAACAGGCCGGGGCTGACGCCGTGGAGGAGGCGCTCCAGAAATCCTCGTCTGGGGCACCGTTCCTTCACCTGTTCACCGCGGGCGACGTGCGGGCCGCGCACATTGCCCAAATGCCCTTGTAAGCATTTCCGGATTGCCAAATCCCTCGGAGGGTCATCCTGAGCGAAGCGAAGGATCTGCTTTTGCGCCGGCCCGCAAGAGAAAAGCAGATCCTTCGTCGCCTCGCTCCTCAGCGATGGCCCAGAGCGGAGCGATGCGGAGACAGCCGGCTACTGCGCTGAAGCCGTCGTGCTCTGGTTGGTCAGCAGCTGCACCTCGACGCGCCGGTTCTGCGCGCGGCCGGCGGCCGTGGTGTTGTCCGCCACGGCCTTGTCCTTGCCCAGGCCGATCAGGTAGAACCGGTGCGCCGGGACGTTGTACTTCGACGCCAGATACTGCACCACTGCCTCCGCGCGCTGGTCGCTGAGCTGGTAGTTGTACGCGGCGGAGCCGACCGAATCCGTCCCACCGGTCAGCGACAGGATGTAGGACTTTTGCGTGGAAAGCTGCCCTCCCAGGCCGTCCAAGGCCGCCTTTGCGTCTTTGTTCAGATCGGACTTGTTGAAGCCGAACGTGACGGAAACGTCGGAGACCTGCTTGTAGGTATCAAGGTCGGCGACCGCGCCGCGCAGTGTGTCGGCCCGGTGCACGGCGTCCTGCGCAGTGGTCTGCGCGGTGCCGGCGGCGGCGTTGGCCTGGTTGGCGGCCGTCTGGGCGTTCGAGGCGGAAGTCTGCGCGCTCCCGATGCCTGCGCCAGTGCGCCTGTCCAGGTCCGCCAGGGCCCGGTTGTTCGCCGAGGTCTTGTCATCCAGCTCGTTGGTCCCGTTAATCACCGGGGTGGTCGCGTTGCGGACGGACTTCTTGGTGGAGCAGCCGGTGACGAGGGAAAGGGACAATAAGGCGGCGGAAACAGTTCGAAGGGAAAGGTTCGGCATGGGCATCCTTCACTTGATGTCGGTGTGGGCACGTGCATGTGTGCCGTCACTTCGTTTGGATGCGCCGGAAGGGGTGAGAGCCTGTCGCAAAGCCGGGCAATCTGGCGGTTCCGGCCGTTGCCGCTGCGTCTGCGGGTCAGCCACCGGCGCTTTCCACCCCACCGCAACCACCCATGCGACCCCGCGACCCGGCGTACCATCTTCTAAGCGCCCCCATGGACCTCCAAGCCAAGATCAAGACCCTGCCCACCGGGCCCGGCGTGTACCTGTACAAGGACGCCGAGGGCACGGTCATCTACGTGGGCAAGGCGAAAAACCTGCGAGCGCGCACCCGGTCGTACCTGCTCGCGGCCTCGCAGGCGCACGCCAAGACCGGCTCGCTGATGCGCGAGGCGGTCGACATCGACTACATCCTCGTCGACAACGAGCACGAAGCGCTGGCGCTCGAGAACAACCTGATCAAGCAGAAAAAGCCGCGCTTCAACATCCTGCTCCGCGACGACAAGACCTACCCCTACGTCAAGCTCACGCTCGGCGACCGCTATCCCAAGGTGTTTGTCACCCGCAAGCTCCGTAAAGACAAGGGCGCGTACTACGGCCCGTACTTCCCCGGCAACCTGGCCTACCGCATCGCGGAGCTGCTGCGCCGCTCGTTCCTCTTGCCCTCCTGCAAGGTGGACCTGAGCCGCTACCACCCCCGGCCCTGCCTGCAGTACTACATCAAGCGCTGCCAGGGCCCATGCGTCGAGGGGCTCACCAGCCCGGAGCAGTACGGCGAGAGCATCCGCGACGCGCAGCTGCTGCTGGACGGCCGCGGCGCGGAGCTGGGCCGCCAACTGGAAAGCCGCATGATGGAGGCGGCCGGCAAGGAGTTGTACGAGCTGGCCGGCAAGTACCGCGACATGCTCGCCACCCTGGACACGTTGCAGGAAAAGCAGCGCATCGCCTCGGCGGACGAGGACGACGCGGACCTGTTCGGCTTCCACTACGAGAACGGCATGCTCGCGGTGAACCTGTTCCACGTGCGGGCGGGCAAAATCGTGGACCGGCGCGAGTTCTTCTGGGAGGACGTGCCGGAATACGAGCTGGGCGCCGAGGACGAGCCCGGCGGCGAGTTCCACCCGGGCGCGTTTTTCGCTTCCCTGCTGAAGCAGCTCTACCTCGACCAGCCTTACGTGCCCTCGACGATCTTTACGCCGGTGGACTTCGCGGACCGCGACGCGCTGGCCTCCGCGCTCTCGAAGCGCGGCCGCAAGGTGTGCATCGAGGTGCCGCAGCGCGGGGAAAAACGCTCGCTGTTGGACCTGGCCGGCACCAACGCCAAGCACAGCTACGACCAGCGCTTTCGCGTGCTGAAGCCGAGCGAGAAGGCCATCGCCGAGGCGCTCGAAGACGCACTGATGCTGCCGGAAGCCCCGACCCGGATCGAGTGCTTCGATATCTCGCACATCGGGGGCTCGGAAACGGTCGCAAGCATGGTGGTGTGGGAGCCGGGCGGCATGAAAAAAGCCGATTACCGCAAGTTCCAGATCAAGACCGTGGACGGCGTGGACGATTTCGCCTCGATGCGCGAGGTGATCGGGCGCCGGTACAAACGGCTCGTCGACGAGGGAAAGGCTTTGCCGAGTTTAGTCCTGGTCGACGGCGGGCTGGGGCAGCTCCACGCGGCGGCGAGCGCGCTTGAGGAGCTCGGGCTGACCACGCAGCCGCTCGCCTCCATCGCCAAGCGCGAGGAGATCATCTACGTCCACGGCAGCGAGGACGAGCCCGTGGTGCTCGAACGCCGCTCGCCTGTCTTGCATCTTATTCAGCGCATCCGCGACGAGTCCCACCGGTTCGCCATCGCCTACCATCGCAAGCGCCGCGAGATCCGCGACCGGACCGACCGGAGCGCCGACCTGGGCGAGATCCCGGGCGTCGGCGAGCGGACGCGCCTGCGCCTGGTGCAGCACTTCGGGAGCGTGCGCGCGGTGTCGCAGGCGGGGGTAGAGGCGCTCACCTCGGTGGTCCCGCGCAAGACCGCGGAGGCGATCCACAGCCACTTCAACCCGGAAGAAGGCAGCAAAGCAGCCGAAGGAGCGGTTTTCCCCATCCTTTCCTCGTAGCGCGCCACCCGCGCCCGGTAGTCTGGCAGAACAGGCATGAGCGCGAGCGTCCAAACATTCCCGGTCAAACGCTTTTCTCCCCCGCTGTTCGGGCCGGAGTCGCTGCTGCCCCTGCTGCTGCTCTTCGCGGTGCTCAAGGTCGCAGCGCAGGCGGGCATCACGCTGCTCTCGGTCCATGCGGGCTACGGCATCTTCCGCGACGAGCTCTACTACCTGGTCTGCGGGCGGCACCTGGCTTTCGGCTACGTGGACCAGCCGCCGCTGGTCGCGCTCCAGGCCCGCGCCTCTGAGCTCGTGTTCGGCTACCGGCATCTCGTGCTGTTCCGGATCCCCGCTTACCTGGCTGGGGCGCTTACGGTCGTGCTCACCGGCCTGCTCGCGGACGCCCTGGACGGCGGCAGGCGGGCGGCGGCGCTGGCGATGCTGGCCGTTTGCTTCGCGCCGGTGTACCTGGCTACCCAAAGCTTTCTCTCGATGAATGCGTGGGACCCGGCCTTGTGGACGGCGGTGCTGCTGGCGTTTGCGCGGCTGCTCGCGACACCCTCCGTGCTGCGCTGGTGGGTGCTTCTGGGGGCTGGCGCGGGGCTGGCGTTCGAGAACAAGGCTTCGGCTGTGTTCCTCGTCGCCGCCCTGCTCCTGGCCATGGCCCTGACCCCGGCGCGGGCGCTGTTCCGGCAGCGCGGGTTCGCGGTGGCCG
>CAXTTW010000237.1:0-4808 GCA_964247255.1 uncultured Acidobacteriaceae bacterium | reverse complement strand
CGGCTGCGGTCGATGGCCCGAATGTTCGCCAGCTGCGACACGTCCGAGGTGATCGCAGCGCAGTTGCCGGTAAAGAAGGCGGCTTCCATCTCGCCGGCTTCGGAGAACGGATACCAGATGTAGTCGAGGTGCTCGCGGGCGGCGTAGGCGCGCAGGCCTTCGTTGGCTCCGGACCCGGTCAAGTAGCAGATTTTCTTCCCCTGGAGGTCGCGCGCGTTATGGATGGCCGGATTGTTAGGCACCAGAAAACCGAGCGCGTCGTAGAAGGTGGGCTGCGCGAAGCCGAGGCCGTTCGCTGTGCGGTTGCGGAGCGTGGGCGACGCGGTCGGGAGGAGGTCGACCTCGCCCTTCACGAGCCCGGCGACCGCTTCCGGCTCGTCCCCGTACGGCTTGACCGTGAAGGCCGCGCCCGGACCGAGGATCGCCACGGCGACCGCCTTGCACATGTCCAGGTCAAAGGCCGCGCGGTTGCCGTGGTCGGTCGCGCGCGAGTAGTCCTCCTCTTCCTTGACGACGCCGCAGGTGAGCGCGTGCGCGGCGCGGACATGGTCGAGGGTTGTACCGGCGTGAGCCGAAACGGCGCTCAGCAGGAGAGCGGCAAAGGCGAGAAAGCGCATGGAGCTCCAGGAAAAGAGATGGGGACCGGGCGTGGGCCCGGTCCCCGAATGGAGGAAAGAACGGCGGTTACGGCGTCCAGGTGCCCGAGGTCGGCACGCCGGGCGTGGACCCGGGGCGCGGGTTGAAGTCGGCGGGTACGGGGTTCGGAAGGCCCGCGTCCGTCGGCGTGATGTTGAGCAGCTTGCAGCCGTTGTTGCCGCCCTGCGGGAAGGTGTTGACCAGATTCGGCGCGATCTGCGCGTAGTTGGCGGGAAGAACCGGAGCCGTGCCCAGCAGGCGGTTGTTGCTGAACGCCGAGAAGATGTTGCCTACGCCTGAAACCCCCGCGTCCGCCGGCCCGAGGTACGCCTGGCCGAACAGCTTGAGCCCGTCGAGGCGCGCCTGCTTCTCATCCGGCAGGTTGGCCAAAGGCTCCAGGCCAAACAGCTGGTTGATGAACTTGATCACCGAGCTGTGCTCCGCGGCCTCGTGCGCGATCGCGTGCGCCTGCCCATAGGGCGAGATCACGATGGTTGGAATGCGCGGGCCCTGGTCGAGCGGGTTGCCCTGCGGATCGTAGTTCCGGATGATCTCCGGCGCGTGATCGTACAGCCCGTCCGTCTCGTCGTAGGTGATGATGATCGCGCTCTGCGGCCAGTACGGGCTCGACGTGATGAGGTTGATCTCGTCGGCCAGAAGGGCCTCGGAGATCTGCACGTCGGAGTAGCCAGGGTGGTCGTCATTGCCGCTGAACACGTTGGCGAGCTTGGGGTTGGGGTCCACGGGGCTCAGGCCCTGGATGTTGTTGAAGCCGCCGCGCACGTAGAACACTCCGCCATCCGCCGGAAGCTTCTTGTTGTACACGTCGAGCGCGAAGTCCGACAGCCCGTGCAGGTGCGCGGCGACTTCAGGGTTGTTCGACACGTAGCCGAAGTACTGCGGCCCGTTGTGATGCGGAATGTAGTCCGCGTGCGAGGCTGCCGCGGTTTTGTCGTCGAACTCGTGATTGTAGCCCTGCTCGTACCAGCCCCAGTTGGTCGGCTTTACGCCGTTGCCCGCGATCTCCTGGATGTCCTTCTCGACATCGGTGAGGTCGGCGGCGGGCTGCGTGTCGCCCTTTACAGTTGTCTGGATTTGCGAGCCCATGAACGAGAGCGGCAGGCTCGCGAAGGTTAGGTTGATCTCCGGGTTCGCGGCGGGCGGGTTCGCGGGCTGCTTGGTGCCGATCGGGGTCTGGTCCAGCTGCGAGCCCCAGAACGGGTCGCCGTCCGACACCACAGGCACGCCGTTCGAGCCGGTCGTGGTCGTCGCCTGCGAGGGGTGCTTGACCCACTGCGTTTCGCCCGACTGGCCCGCGACCATCGCGATCGCGTTCGGCGTGGACGCCGAAAGGACCGTCTGGTGGAAATTGTCGAACAAGGTGAAGCGGTCCGCGTAGTTCCACAAAATCGGCGCGGTGTCGCAGTCCACGTGGCCCATCACCAGCTCGCCCAGCTGCTTTTGCGCGAGTGTCGGTACCTTGGACGGCACGCCGTTGACGATCTTGACGCCCTCCTCGGTCGTCGCGTAGCCGTCGTTTTTGGTCACGCCGCCCTGCACGTCGATCTTGGTGATGTACGCGGCGTGCGAGTGGTTCACCGAGTCGGTGTCCGCCGGGTAGATCGGCACGGACTTGCCGTTCACGTCGGTGACTGTGAGGGGGATCTTAAAGGCCGAGACCGTCCCGATAGTGCCGTCGGTGTTGACGATCGGCTGCGTCAGGCCGGGCGTTTGCGAGGCGGGCTGGGAGTACAGCCCGTTCGCGCCCGGGTAGGTGCCGAAGTAGAAGTCGAAGGACCGGTTTTCCTGAAACAGCACAAAGACGTACTTGATGTTCTTCTGGAGCAGCGCGAGCTTTTGCGCCTGCGACAGCTTGGCTTCCTGCACCGGCTGGATGACGAAGTTTTGCACGAACGGGCTCGACGGCGGTGCGATCGTGACGGCCGCCGTGGTGGAAGCCGGAGCCGCGGTCTGGGCCAGGGCGAAGCCGGGCTGCATAGAGGCCGCCAGCGCCAGGGTCGCGCAGCCTTTTTGCCAATGTTTGGGAGTCATCTCGGGAACCGTCCTTGGGTGTGCCTTCGCGGCACGCCGGGTGATCCTAGGCGCGCCATTCCGTATATACCGGGCGCACGATGACAGGACGGTGAATCGCGCGCAAGTTTTTTTACTCGGTTCGCCCGTGAACTTCACTCGCCTTTTCGAGCAGCGCTCCGAGGCGCGGAAGCATCCCCTCGTCGAGCCAGGTGCCGATCAGCTGCATCGCGACCCGGCAGCCCGTCCGTGCTGATCGACTCCTCGATCGAGAACGGAACGCCGTGAAACGGCCCGAGCGCCTCGCAGAACATCCTGCTTCGCGAGTTTTGCAGCGCGCCGCCCGGTCGGCCGCGAGCGTCACGACCGCGCCGATTTCAGGGTTCACGGCCTCGATCCGGGCGAGGTGCGCGTCCACCGGCTCGACGGGCGAGCGCGCGCCGTCCCGGATCGGCCGAGCCAGCTCAGTCGCGCCGGTGGAGCAAACATCTGCATTCAAAAGACTCGCGCGACCCCGTCGGAGGCGTGGCACAGGAACACATCTGGTTGGATGCCCGTACTTGCCTGATACTTTTCCGCGATCGCCGCGACAAACGCCGGGGCGGCCGCGTGCTCCACCAGGTTCACCGTGCAGCCGCCGAAGCCGCCGCCGGTCAGCCGCGCGCCCACCAGCCCCGGCAGCTCGTTCGCGAGCGCGACCATCAAGTCCGCCTCCGGGCAGCTTGCCTCAAAGTCGTCCCGGTAGCTGGCGTGGGCTTCGGCCATCAGCTTGCCCAATTGCGCGAGATCGCCGCGCTCCAGCGCGGCGGCCGCTGCCTCCGCCCGCAGGCTGTCGGTGACAATGTGGCGTGCGCGCTTGAGCACGTTCAGGGGCATGTCGCGCCCCCACTGTTCGAGATCGGCCGGGGTAGCATCGCGCAGCAGGGTAATCTCCGGCCGGTGCGCCCGCAGCGTCGCGGTGGCCTGCTCCACCTCCGCGCGGCGCGTGTTGTACTCGCCGCCCGCGTGGGAGTGCTTCACCATCGTGTTCGCGATCACCAGGTCCAGGTCCGCGGGGAGCGGCGCGAGCTTGTAGGCGAGCGAGCGGCAGTCGAGCAGCAGCGCATGGTCGCGCCGGCCCGCGCACGCGATGAACTGGTCCATGATGCCGGTGTTCGCGCCCACGTAGCGGTTCTCCGCGCGCTGGGCCAGCTTCGCCATCTCCGGCACAGGCAGCGTCGTTTCGGCAAGGGCGAGCAGCGCCGCCATCACCGCCACCTCGATTGAGGCCGACGAACTCAACCCCGCTCCAAGCGGCACGTCGCCGGAGAGCGAAAGCGAGAACGCCGGGATCGCCATGCCGGTTTCACGGAGCACATGGAGCACGCCGAGTGGGTAGTCGCTCCAGTGGCCCCGGCCCTTCGGCGGCAGATCCTCGGACGCGAGCTCGACCGCCTCGTCGAAGTTCGCTGAATAAATATGCACCTGGCTGTCCGCGCGCGGGGTGGCCGCCGCCACGGTGGCGAAATCGATCGCCGCCGGCATCACGAACCCGCCCGCGTAGTCGGTGTGCTCGCCGATGAGGTTGACCCGGCCCGGCGCGGCATACACGCCTTCCGGCGCTTGCCTGTAGCGCGCCCGGTGCGCTTCGGCCAGTGTTTGCGCTTCCGCCCGTGGGTTCATCGCTCCTCCGTCCGTGCAACGTCCAGGCGCATCGTCCAAAGCCGCTCTTCGCCCGGCTCCAGCCACGCGCCGCCGCCCTGCTCAAGTGACTCAGCGAGCGAGTCCACCGGCAGGTTGCACGGCTCAAGCGCGACCGTGTAGCCCTTTTTTGCCTCCGGCGCAGACGGCCAGCCGCCATAGCAGATCCACAGGCCCAGGACTGGCGCGTCCGAGGGATTCCAACGAAGCGTCAGGCGCGTCCGCAGGGTCTTGCGCTCCAGCGCGGCCCAGCCCTCAGGGGGCGCGGGCAGCACCAGCTTGTCGCCCACGCCCGCGTTCTCGTCGAGCGCCAGCGACAGGTCCAGCGGCTCGCCGTCGCGCGCGTTCCGCGTCATGGGCCAGGGGTGCGTGCCGAGTGCCAGCCGCCCGTCCGCCGCGGCCTGCGCCTTGATCTCCCGCACGGACGGCGGCAGCTCGCTGCGCTCTCCGGGCTCGACCGC
>CAXTTW010000236.1:0-4809 GCA_964247255.1 uncultured Acidobacteriaceae bacterium | reverse complement strand
CGCGCCGCCCTGCCGCAGCTTCGCGCGGAACATGCCCGGCGTGTTGAAGCTCCAGGCCAGCTGCCCGTCGGGCGTGAGCGCGATCACGCCCCCGTCCCCGTGGATCGCGCCCAGGTCCTTTTGCACCACCTGGTCGGCAGCGGCCTGCAGCCCCATCCCCTTGTACTCGACCAGCGCGCAAATGGTGCGGGCTACGGTAAGGCGGATGAAGTATTCGCCCGTGCCGGTGGCCGAGACGGCGCAGGACCGGTTCGACGCATACGTGCCCGCGCCGATCACCGGCGAGTCGCCGACCCGGTTCCAGTGCTTGGCTGTGACGCCCCCGGTGGAGGTGCCCGCGGCAATGTCGCCATGTTCATCGAGCGCGGCGACGCCCACCGTTCCGTACTTGTGCGCGTCCGGGGCTTCAAGCGCGGCCAGCGGTTTGGCGGGCGGCGCGGGCGCTCCAGCCGGGCGCGGCGGGGTGTGCTCGCCTTTTGCCTTGAGCTCCTTCTCGAGCGCCTCGCAGCGTCGCTCGGTGAAGAAAAAGGTCGGCGGGACCTGTTCCAGGCCGACGTGGGCCCCGAACGCATCGGCTCCCGCGCCCAGCAGCATCACGCTCTGCGACTTGTCCATGACCGCGCGCGCCAGCGAGATGGGGTGGCGGGTCTTTTGCACGTCCGCCACTGCACCCGCCTTCATCGTCGCGCCGTCCATGATTGCCGCGTCCAGCTGGTTGGTGCCATCGGCCGCGAAAACGGCGCCGCGGCCCGCATTGAACAGGGGGTTGTCCTCAAGCAGCTTGATCGCCGTTTCCACCGCGTCCAAGGCCGTGCCGCCGTGGTCCAGAACCCGTCCGGCGGCGGTGATCGCCTCCGTGAGCCCGGCTCGATAGTCCCGCTCGGCTTCCGGCGTCATGGACGACCGCTCGATGACGCCCGCGCCACCGTGCAGAACCAGCGCCCACCTGTGCGGAGCCGCAGCCGTTTGCCCTTGCGCCGTCACCGCCCACCCCAATGCCATCGCTCCAAGCCAAGCTTTCATCGTGCTCCTCCCTGACTGGGCTTGCGCACGACGGCACCGCCCTTCATCACGAACCGCACCCTCTGCACCGCCGCGATGTCGGCGAGCGGGTCGCCCTCGACCGCGATCACGTCCGCAAGGAAGCCCGGCTTCAGTTCACCGATCTCGCCTTCCCAGCCCAGGAGGCGCGCGCCGTTGAGGTAATCGGCCCGGAGCACGTCCGCCGGAGCCATGCCGTACTGGACCATCAGCTCCAACTCGCGCCCCTGCGTGCCGTGCGGAAACGGTCCTACATCGGAACCGACGGCCATGGGCACGCCCGCCGTAAGCTGTTTTCTAAACTCCGCGGCGTGCAGGGCCTGCATGGCCCGCTCGCGGTCCGCTGCCGCAGGTGTGGCGGCGTGCTTCGCGAAGTATTCGGTAATCGCGAAGGTCGGGACCGCGTAGATCTGCTTCGCTTTCATGGCGGCCATGGTTTCCGGGCTCAGCTGGTAGGCGTGGTCGAGCGAGGCCACGCCTGCTCGCGCGGCATACAGCGCTCCCGGCTCTCCCGTGCAGTGCACACCGATCCGCGTCCCTTGCCTCTGCGCCTCCGCGACGGCCGCCGCGAGCTGCGCCTCGGTGTACTGGTACGGGGCACGGAGCGTGTCGCCTTCCAGACGGTCCGCACCGGTTTCGTAGATCTTTGTAAAGTCCGCGCCCTGCTTGATCTGCTCGCGCATGACGCGCACCAGCAGCTCGGCGGAATCGGCGTAGTCGGCATTGCCGGGCACGTGCGCGGCTGGGTTGTAGCGGATCGCGTCCTCGTGCCCGCCCGTGATGCTGATGGCGTTGCCGCTGACCCGCATGCGGGGCCCGGGGACCAGGCCCGCGTCGATGGCGTTGCGCACCGCCGTGTCCGCCGAGCCCGCGCCTTCGGTCCCCATGTCGCGCTCCGCGGTGAAGCCGGCCTGGAGGTCGTCGCGCGCGGCAAGCAGGGCGAGGATCGTGCGCTCCGGCACCGACTCGATGACCGTCTGGAGGTCCTCCGCGCCGGGATGCAGGAAAAGATGAACGTGCGCGTCGATGAGCCCCGGCATCAGCGTCAGCGGGCCCAGGTCGAGCACTGCGGCCTCCGCGGGCCGCGCCACGGAAGGCCCGGCGGCCACAATCCGCTCACCCTCCCACCAGCACCTCGCCCGGCGAGACTAGCGTGCCGCGCGCGACGTCGAGCAGGTGCGCGGCGTGCAGCACCGTCGGCCCCGCCGCCGATGAACCGGCTTGCGCATGGAGCGCGCAGGCTGGGAGGAGCAAGATGAAAAGTCCAACAATCCTCGACATGGGCCGAATCCTAGCATGCGCGTCGCGAATCGCTGCAGGGTCATGCAGAACAGATCGCAGCCCATTCCCGATTTGGAACGGCTCTCCCGAAATGGAACGCGGCACGTTTTACGCCGAAGGAAAGCGCTTGCAACCCGCGCCCGCTGTGGCAGACTGAGGCCGGAGACAAAGAAATGAAGCTGTCGCTCGTGACGCCGACCCTCGGCAGAACCCGTGAGCTCGAAACTCTTCTGGAAGGCTTTGCCGCCCAGACTTTCCGGGACTTCGAAGTGATCCTGGTCGACCAAAACGACGATGACCGGCTCGCGCCGATTGTGGCCCGTCACGCGGAAACCTTCACGATTCGCCACGTGCGCTCGTCGGTGAAGAATGCCTCGCACGCACGCAACCTGGGCCTGAATCTGGCGCAGGGCACCATCACCGGCTTCCCGGATGACGATTGCGAGTACCTGCCGGACACCATGCGCCGCGTGGTGGACTATTTCGACCGGGACCCCCGGCTTGCTCTTCTGTGCGGGGTCAACCGGTCGGACACGGGCGAATTGCTGAACGGGCGCTGGACGCCGCGCTCCTGCGCCATCGACGAGCGCAACGTGTGGACCACGCTCCAGGGCTACAACATGTGGATGCTCACGGCGGCCGCAATTGACGCGGGCGGATGGGATTCGGCAATCGGGCCGGGCACGCCTTGGGGGTCGAGCGAGGAGCCGGACCTGGGCGTGCGCATGCTGCGGCGCGGATACCGGGGCTTTTACGACGTAAACCTGGTCGTGCGCCATCCGGACAAGCGCCTGAGTGAAGGCGCGACGGCGCGAGCGTTCGACTATGGCGCGGGCATGGGGCGGGTCCTGCGGCGGCACTCGATAGCCCCTTCCATCGCGCTGCCCTTCTTTGTTCGGCCGATCGGGGGACTGCTGCTGAGCCTCCTGCGCGGACGCATCGAAAACGCCCGCTACTACTGGAGGACGTTTCGGGGCCGCTTGTTCGGTTACATGGCACCGCCGGCGCGCGAGGGCTCCCATGCTTAAGCAGCCGGGGGAAGAAGTCTCCGCCGAACGGCAGCTCGCTATCGCGGTCGGCATCGCGACCAGTGGCCGAGCCGCCATCCTCCGGGAAACATTGGCCGACCTGGTGCGGCAAACGCTCAAGCCCGAGCAGGTTCTTGTCCTGTACGGGACTGCCGCCGACGTCGCCGGACTGCCCGCTTTGTTCCCGTCCGTGCGCTTCGTCGAAGCGACCGGGGGGTTGTGCGCTAAACGGAACCGCATCCTCGATCTCCTGGCGGAGAGCGGCTCCGCGGACCTCGTCCTCTATATAGATGATGACTTTCTTCTCGACCCGCGGTACCTCAGCGTGACCGAGGAAGCTTTTCGCGCGAACGCCGGTCTGGTGGCCGCCACGGGCAAGGTCATGGCCGATGGGGCCAAGGGTCCCGGACTTTCGGTCGAGGAGGGCCGCCAAGCGCTGGCTGCCTCTCAACGAAGCGGCGGCCTGCCCGAGCCAGCCTTCAACACTTACGGCTGCAACATGGCTTTCCGCCTCGACGCGATCCGGGCGCACGGGCTGCGCTTCGACGAGCAGCTGCCGGCCTATGCCTGGTACGAGGACATCGACTTCTCCCGCAGGCTGGCGGAGCACGGCGCCATGCTGACGCTGCCCCGCGCCGAGGGCGTACACCTGGGAGCCAAGCTCGGACGGGTTTCGGGCAAGCGCCTGGGCTACTCGCAAGTCGCCAATCCGGCCTATCTGTGGCGTAAGGGCTCATACCCGCTGGGCCACGCTCTGCGCAGCATCGGGCGCAACTTCGCCATGAATCTGGCCCGGAGCACGAAGCCGGAGGCCTATGTGGACCGGCGGGGCAGGCTCCGGGGCAACTTGCTCGCCTTTCGAGACCTGCTCGCGGGCCGCATGCACCCCAGCCGCATACATTCCATGCACTAGCTACACAGTGAGACGTTGTTTTTTCGTTAATGTGTAATTCTTGCTCTGTACTCCCTAGGGTGAAACAAGAAATTCATCGCTGACCTGCGATCCTATTAGTAACATTTCGCCGAGCCACCTACACTCTGAAAAAAGATGAGGGTGCCTCAAAAACTTGAGTTCAGAGCTCATGTTTTTAAGGCAAGCAGCCGATAAGGATTACCAGAAGCGTGAATGGTGAAAGCAGAAGTGACTTAAGAGTGCTTGAGTTACCTCCACCCCGCGATGGTAGGCTCCACTTGCAATGAGGATCGAAAGGACGAATTTACGCCCTTTGTACCTCAAAGTGGAAGGCCTGCAGGCAAAAGTGCACGGCGGCCTTCCCGCGGGAGGGCACCGAACCAGCAACCCGCCCCCCGGCCACTTCCAAGCGGCCCTCCGGCGGCAAAACCTGAAACCGGATGCCATGATGAAGCCGTTTCCCAACATGTATACGAGGTATCAACAAGCCTTTGCCGGCACGCTCGCGGCGGCCGCGCTTTGCGCCCTCGCCGGGCTGCCGGGAGC